>RFIF01000042.1 GCA_003695655.1 Cyanobacteria bacterium J069 | reverse complement strand
TCCGACACCACCCGGATGACATAGGGAAACTCGGACTTATCCGGCAGCACCGGAATCAGCGCCCGCTCGGCCAGCGCCCCATGTCCCACCTCCCGACGACCGGGCGATCGCATGGGTTTCGTTTCGCCCACCGAGTAGGGCGGCATGTTGTAGTGGTGCATGTAGCGCTTTTGCTCGTCGGGGTGCAGGTCGTCCATTTCCTGCGCGTCGCCCGGCGTGCCCAGCGTCACCACCGAAAGCACCTGGGTCAGCTCCCGCTGAAATAGGGCACTGCCATGAACGCGGTTGGGCAATACGCTGGTGCGGCAGCTAATTTTGCGCACCTCATCCAGCTTGCGCCCGTCCACCCGCACGCCATCTTCGATAATCTGCTTCCGCATCAGCTTCTTGGTGAAGCCTTTGAACACGGTCGGCAGCGCCTTGGGGTTTGCCTCCGCAGCCACACGAATCGGGCTGTCTTCGGGCAATTCCGAAATTTCGGCGGCAACGGTGGCTTTTACCTCATCTAGCTTTTCGTCCCGTTCGCCCTTGGTGTATTCAAAGTGCGTCAGGATTTCTTTGATGGATTGGGTGGTGCGATCGCCAATAAAGTCCTCCAGCGTGGAATCCACTTCTGGTTCCGCTTCCTTCACCAGCTCGATGCCCAGCTCTTTGATCAGGTCAAGCTGCGCCTGGATCAGGTCGCGCACCGCTTCATACCCAAAGTCGATCGCCTCGATCATGTCTTGCTCAGGGAGCTGATTGGCCCCCGCCTCCACCATGATCACGCCTTCGGGAGATCCCGCCACGACGAGATCCAGGTCGCCCTCTTCAATCTCTTTGTAGGTCGGGTTGATGATAAAATCGTCGCCAATTAGCCCGACACGTACCGCCGCCATCGGGCCTTTAAAGGGAATCTGGGCGAGCAGCGTGGCGATCGAGGCTCCCGTCACCGCTAGCACATCGGGCGGCACCCGTTCATCCATTGACATGGTTGTTGCCACGACCTGAATGTCATCCCGCAGCCAGCCGGGAAACAGTGGCCGCATTGGCCGGTCAATCAAGCGACTGATCAGCGTCGCCTTCTCTGGCGGTCGCCCTTCTCGACGCAAAAAGCCGCCGGGAATCCGCCCTGCGGCATAAAGTCTCTCTTCGTAGTCCACCAACAGCGGCAAAAAATCAATCCCTTCACGCCCTGTCGAGCGAGTTGCTGCCACAAATACAGCGGTTTCTTCTGACTGCACGAGCACTGCGCCGCCTGCCTGGGGAGCCAACAGCCCCACCTTTAGCCGGATATCCCTACCATCAAAGGATATCGACTTGTCTATTTCGTCGAACATGAAGCGATATTTCCTTTTTACTTTACTGACCTGACTTTTTCTTTCTCTCGCAATCGTAGCGCAATCCTAGCAAGGATGAACGCGATCTCTAGCCTCTGCAATTATCCGTTTCAATCTGTTGCAAATATTCGGGAGAATCGGCTCATTCTCTGGGGCGTAAGGGGTTCTGCAAAGCAAAGTCAGTGCCTGCGACATGATGCTTAAATTCAGTTTTACAGGCAGCCATAGACCCGTTCTCAGTAATTTCTTAAGGTTCCTGGGGTGACCGATCTGGTGCGATTGAGGCGATCGCCAGTTTCCTAAACTTTGAGCCGCTGTCAAATTTCAAAATAAATAAGATTTACATTGCTACAAGTCGATGAAAACAGAGTTTCGGAAACCATTCATCGCTAAGTTATCCCAGTCGATACAAGACTGAGCAGTCAGCCCAAATCTTGCACGAAGAGCCAGACCACTGAGATGAGAAAATTAACTTAGCAAGGCAGTTCATTCCACTACTTTGTATGCTTCAACACGTTTAGGAGCGATTTCAAGAAATCCTGATTCTTTGATTCTGGTCAAATGCTAAGGGTGTTCAATAGTTGATTTGTACTAAAAACCAGGCGCTTTCAAGCATTGAGGTTTTCAGGATTTCTTTAGAACTTTAGATTAAAAATGTAGCGGATCGTCACATAATGTTGACTCTGGACTTTGCCTCATCCTCATTTATTTTCTCAACCCGTCTTTCAGTTCAGCCTTGGCTCTCGCTGTATTTCAGTCCACATTTAGAAATAGTGAGCGCGATCGCCCTCTCTATTTCTCAAGTTTTTGCGCGATCTGCTTTGCGATTTCCAAAGTTCGTAGGATAATTCAAGAAATAGTTTAGGTTTAAAGCAGCCCTTCTTCGCTTTTCGTTTCTTTCTACGAATTCGCAAACTCTAATGTTGAGGATGCCCTCTAGAAAGAAGTTGCCTGGGTTTAAATAGCCCCAAGGAGCGTCGATTTTTTTGGGTTTTGACCTGACTAAACCTGAGCCCCGGTTCTGTCCAAAAACATGGAAAACTCGTGCTAAACGAGTGAGGAGACTTATGGAATCACTAGCATATATTCATGCTGCGGTTACCTACGAAGACCCGAATCCGGCTCCTGAACTTCAGGTAAGCCTGGAAATTCCTAGCTCGGTCTGGCTGGGAACTTTGTCTACCGCAGTCATCGTGTCCGCTGTTGGGGGTGTTGCCCCAGAAGCCCAAGCGGTAGTTCGCTTCGGCGATACTTGCAATCAAGTGGGCGATGTCCAGAGCGCTCTTGCTTCGGCGGGCTTTGGCCCCGGCTCTATCGACAGCGTTTTTGGCTCTAATACGCTGTCCGCCGTCAGACGGTTCCAGTTGTCGCGGGGTCTATCAGTAGACGGCGTTGTGGGCCCCACTACCGCAAGCAATCTCGGTCTGAGCGGCTCTATCTACGACGTAGGTGCTAGCTGCGGCGTTGGCGGCCCCATTGATGATGGCGGGCCAGATTTCGTCAGAATTTCCACCAATGGCAGCCCCTTGACCGTCCGCAACGGCCCAGGAACCGGGTTTGCCCCGATCGATTATCTGTCGAACGGCACCGTGGTTCGCGTGGTCAGCTCCTCCGGCGGTTGGTATAACATCTCCGGCGGCGGCTGGATTTCACAAGCCTGGACCTCTGAAAGCAGTGGCGACGATGGCGGGACTCCCGGTGGCGGCGGCGGCAACTACTTTGTGTCTACCAACGGCGGCACTCTGCTCGTCCGCTCTGGCCCAGGCACAGGCTACGTCGTCACTGGTGAGTTATTCAATGGCACCAGCGTTACCATTACCGAAGTATCGGGAGGCTGGGGTCGCTTGTCGGGCGGCGGCTGGGTATCGATGGATTGGCTGAGCGCTGGCGGCAGCGGTGGCGGCGGTGGCGGTGGCGGTGGCGGCAGTACCGGCAACTATTTCGTGGATACTAACGGCGGCACCCTACTGGTTCGCAACGGCCCGGGCACTGGCTATAGCTGGATCTACGAACTGTCCAACGGCTCATCCGTGACCATCGTAGAAGTCTCGGGTGGCTGGGGTCGTTTGTCTAGCGGCGGCTGGGTGTCAATGGATTGGCTGAGCGCTGGCGGCGGCGGCGGCGGTGGTGGCGGTGGCGGTATTGGTGGATATTATGTCTCTACCAACGGCGGCACGCTGATCGTTCGGAGCGGCCCTGGCCCTGGCTACTTGGACATTGATGAAGTGGCCAATGGCTCCTATCTCGATATTGTAGAAATCTTCGGTGGCTGGGGTCGTCTGGCAGACGGCGGCTGGGTGTCGATGGATTGGGTCGCTTACGATTAGAGTCGTTTTGTTTGAAGGCAAGAGCATAGAACTGCGGTTCTGTGCTCTTTTTTGATGGATGCGAATTCTTGGCTGTGGGCAAGCATTCCCAAAGAATGAGATTTTTGTTGAGCAAATTTTATATATCTGCCTTGGCTGATCAAGCCGGCATCTGGGGCGGGATCTGGATCTCTCGCAAGTTCTCAATGACGACGCTGGCATGTGCAAGACCTGGCACTGTAGAGGGTTTGCGAGCAATGCCGATGCATCCAGCGGCTCCAGCGGCGATCGCCAATTGCACATCGGCCTGAGAGTCGCCCACGACCAGCGTGTGCTCAGGCAACACCTGGAGCGCGTCGCAAACCTGGTATAGCAAAGCGGGATCAGGCTTACTCGGCCCCGCCTCCGTGCCCTGACAAATTTCTAGATAGGGCGTGAGTTCATAGCGCTCGGCAAAATCGACGACCTGCTCCGTAGTGTCGGACGACAAAATCGCCAGCTTTAACCCAGCCGCGTGCAAGGTCTTCAGCACCGCTGCTACCTCTTCATAGCAGGGCGTGTGGTCGGCCTTGCGCGGCAGAGACTGATCCGCTTCCTGGAACGCAGCCTGCACCAGGGTCAGCGACTCTAGCCAGCCGCGTCCGGTTTCAGCAACGTAGGCGGCGGCGGCAATTTCGTTTTCGTGGCGAGTGCCCACTGCCATCAATCCCGCCGGATTGAGCGAGTTGCTCTCTAGCCCAAAGGCCAGTTGTAGCGGACTCTCTACACCGGGAACGCGGGCATCAATCAAGCGCGATCGCCGCTGGGCCAACACCCGCAAAAAGTTCTCCGAATCGGCCAGCGTGCCGTCTTTGTCAAAGGCGATCGCCTGCACATCCGAGAACTTGACCAAACCACACTGCATCCTCACCAATTTTCTTCAGCCCCCACACAGAAATTGACAGGACTTCCGCAGTTGAAACGAGTTTTATTAGATTCTGGATGATTTTTCAGGGGCTGCGCCCGCGAAAAATCATCCAACTGCGTAAGTCCTAGTAAGTCCTAATTGATTCAATTCAAAACCGCTACAAATCCCATCAATCAGCAAATAAAAAGGAGGGAAAATCCCTCCTTTAACAACAAGCTTAGCCCTAGCCAAGCCCATGAAACTAATAGCGAACCTAGTCAGCAGCTAGCAGAACCTCACCAGGGTCATACTCGGCAGCCTCAGCAGGAGCCGAATCCGACTGCTGGGGCTGGAGCTTCTGTTCACGCCAGCGAGCGGCCATCTCTTCTGCTTTTTCATACACCACGTCCGGATTCTTCACCATATCGCCCGGCTCTGGCTCAAGCTGCTTGGTAGACAGCGAAATCCGTCCCCGCTCTGCATCCAGGTCAATAATCATGACCTTGACCTCGTCATTCTGGTTAAAGACGCTATGCGGCGTGTCGATGTGATCGTGAGAAATTTCGGAAATGTGCAACAGACCGCTGACACCGCCGATATCGATGAAGGCACCGTAGGGCTTCAAACCGCGCACCGTACCCACCACAACCTCGCCCACTTCCAGGCGATTCATCTTGCGCTCCACCAGCGCTCGACGATGGCTTAACACCAGGCGGTTGCGCTCTTCGTCCACTTCCAGGAACTTCAGCGGCAGTTCTTCACCCACCAAGTCCTCCTTGGGCTTGCGAGTGCTGATATGAGAGCCGGGGATAAAGCCCCGCAGTCCCTCAATCCGCACCAGCGCCCCACCTCGGTTGGTTGCAAACACCGCAGATCGCACCGTTGCGTCTTCGGCTTGAAGCTGGCGAACGCGCTCCCATGCCCGCATGTACTCGATTCGACGAATCGACAGCGTGAGCTGCCCTTCTTCATTTTCGTCGGTGAGGATATAAAACTCGCGGGTCTCGTTAGACTGCAACACTTCATCGGGAGCGTCGATGCGGTTGATCGACATCTCCTGGATGGGGATGTAGGCGGCCGTTTTAGCGCCAATGTCAATCAGAGCGCCCCTCGGCTCCAAACTAAACACCGTCCCGGCCACAATATCACCGGGGCTGAAGTGATAGTCATACTGGTCGAGAAGAGCGGCAAAGTCTTCGTGCGTAAAACCAATGTCTACTTTTTCCTGATTGACCATGCTAATCGTTTCCTAGTGTTCGTCTCCGTAGTTTTGTTGGGCCGACATTCTCCTTAAGCTAATGCACAACCTGCCTAGCTGCCGTCAACACAAGCCGACCTTAGCCCGACAGATGTGCACCTAAAGGGGGTAACCAGATGCTTCTTAACGCTACTCTAAATTTTAAGAGCAGCACCGCAGTTATTGCTAACCCTAGGAGATCTATCATACCTCAGGGTCGCCGTTCGGGTGGGCAGAGTTTTACGGATTTCTGGTATAAGTTTGCAATTTTCTGGCAAATGCCATAATAACTAGCAGGCGTAAGCCACGCCGCCGCGCTACAAAATCCCTAGCTCATCGCTACAAAACCCCTAGCTCATCTTCCCGTTCTGCCAGGTCTAGGGCGGTTGGGGCGATCGCCTCTCGGCGGCTGGTTTTGCCACCATTGCCCAGCGCTCCCTGAAGCTGGTTGAGCGTGTCTACAAAATCGCGAATGCCGCGAAACTGGCGGTAGACCGAGGCAAATCGGATATACGCGACTTCATTTAAGTCTTGCAACCGCTCCAGCACTAGTTCGCCAATTTCTTGGCTAGGCACCTCGCGCACCGATCGCTGCTGAAGCTCTGCCTCAATTTCGTCTACCAGATTTTCTAACTCTAGATGGGGAATGCCAGTTTTGTCGCAGGCTCGCATAATGCCACGCAGCACCTTTGAGCGATCGAACGATTCCCGGTCGCCATTCCGCTTCACCACAATCACTGGCACAAACTCAATGCGCTCGTAAGTGGTGAATCGGCGCTCACAGCTCAAGCATTCACGCCGCCGCCGGACGCTCTGACCTGACTCGGCCGAGCGGGACTCCAAAACTCGGTTGTCGGTAAATTGACAGAAGGGACACCTCATGGGAACCGCCTTTTAGGCAAGCTGGTACAAAATATAATGACATGGGCCAGAGCAACGATAGCGCAGTGCATTTACTGACAGCCAGGGAATTGGCAGAAACACCTGATCTCGATCTACCAGAAACGCTCTCTCCGCCTAAGCTTGACCCGATCGGCCATGGCTGTGGTCGCTTGGCTGTGTCATGATACTGCAATTTTTAGAATTTCTAACACATAACATTAGGATGTGACTTAAAAGGCGGCAATTTAGCATCTCAACCTGGCTAAATCTTATGCAGCCAGGCGAGTTTAAGGGGTCGCATGTTCTGATCGCGATCGCTCGACCCAGGCAGGCACATAGCGCCACGCTTTTTGCAGTTCGCGATCCAGCCGATCAAAATCAGGTTCTTTTTCGCCCACCAGCGCCCAAAACTTCGCGGAATGGTTCATGTGAACGGTGTGACACAGCTCATGGATGAACACGTAGCGCACCAGCGGCGCAGGCAAAAACAGCAGCTTGGCATTCAGGCTAATGGTGCGTTTGCTTGAGCAACTGGCCCAGCGGGTCTTCTGTTGACGCACCGAGGCGCTGGTGTAGGGCAAGTCGATTTCGCGGCTCACCTGCCGCAGCCAGGGCAAAAAGTGGTAAGTCGCTTTCCGGTTCAGCCAGCGTCGCAAAAGCGCTTGGCAGCTTTCTAGATTGCTAGTCGGGCCGTTGATATGAAGCTGGTAGTTGCCCTGCGTGGCCGCCGTCAGGTGGGTGCCAGCAGTAGAAACATATGTAACGTTCCAGGCTTCGGGGAGCGATCGCAGGTGAATTTCCTCTGGCAGCGGCTGCACCACATCTGGCGGCAAGGACTCTTGGCGATCGATAAATCGCTGCTGCGTCCGCATGATCCAGTCCTGTCGCCGCTCTACAATCTCTGGCACGCGGCGCGGGTCAAAGCCAGGAGGAATGACAATTTCGACCTCGCCCCAATGAGACACATGGATGCTGATATTTTTGGCGCGCTGACTGACCCTGACCCGATAGTCGATGGGGCTGGGGTCGATTTTTTGGCTAAACGCATCATCCATAAAGTTTTTTAGCAATCTGGCAATCTAGCAACCTGGCAATCAGATTCTTAAGAACGGGTTTCTAGAAAACCCCGCTCCACAAACTCCAGCAAAATCTGCTGATGCGGCTGACCCAGCGGTCGCACCTGCCCCGCCCGCTCCGAATAGCGATCGCCCCGCCGAATATCCTCCAGGCTGAGCAGCCCCAAATCCCAGCCCTCGTTGAGTTGCAGCGCTTCCACAGGCACCTCCAGCCGGCCGTAATAGACATGCCGCACTACGTCTTCCATGTCGTATCGAGCAAACAGTTCTAGCACAGGCGGCGCGTAGCCGATTTCTTCTAGCAGCTCACGTCGAACTGCCACATCGGGCGCTTCCTCCGGCTCCACGTGCCCCCCAAAGAAACCCCAACAACCAGGGTAATAGATCCCCGGAATGTCGTCCCGCAATTGCAGAAGGAACTGACCGGCTTGATGCAGAATGGCGATCGCTACATGGACTTGAGGCATGGAGGAGTAGGGG
>RFIF01000413.1 GCA_003695655.1 Cyanobacteria bacterium J069 | reverse complement strand
GCTTTAACAGCCGCATGAACCAAAACCTGCGCGGCACGCTGAAACCTAAAGTGGTGATGCGCGTGCGATCGCAGTCCGCCGGGTTTTGGCGAGTGATGGCGTTTGATCGCTACACGGGGCAGGGCTGGGAAGTCTCGCGGGATGAGGAGGACGACGTGCAGGTGCTGGAGCGATCGTCGTGGACATTTCGCCAAACGCTGCCCTGGTCGGTGACGCTGAACCAGACGCGGGAAGTAGTGCAGACCTTCACGATGGTTTCGGATCTGCCTAACCTGGTGCCGGCGCTGTTTGAAGCCAAAGAACTGTATTTTCCCACACGGCAAATTGCTATCGACCCCGAAGGCGCAATCCGATCGCCCATTCCTCTCTCGGAAGGGCTAACCTACACCGTGGTTTCCGAAGTGCCTTTTCGCGATCGCACTAAGCTGCGCGAAGCCCCCGCCGTCAGCCCGCTCACCATCACCGACTATTATCTCAATGTGCCAGAGGCGATCGCCCCCCGAATTCGCCAAACCACTGAGGAGATTCTGGCAAAGTCGCCCACACCCCTAACTGCGCCCTATGAAAAAGCGCTGTATCTGGCCCAGCACCTCAAGCAAAACTACCGAATCCTCGGCGATCTGCCGTTTTTGGAAGAGGAGGAAGATTTGGTCGAAGCCTTTCTCTATAAATATGGAGGCGGCTACCCCGACCACTTCTCGACCGTGCTGACGGTAATGCTGCGCTCGATCGACATTCCAGCGCGGCTGGTGGTCGGTTTTGGCGCGGGTGAGTTTAACCCGTTTACGGGCTTCTATGTGGTGCGCAATACCGATGCCTTCGCCATGACCGAGGTCTATTTTCACAAATACGGCTGGTTTGCCTTTAACCCGATTCCCGGTGCCGACGTGGTGCCGACCTCGGTCGAAGAGTCGCAGGTGTTCGCCACGCTCAAGAAGTTTTGGGAATGGATAGCGGGCTGGCTGCCGTCGCCCGTGGCGGGCTTTTTGAATGAGCTGCTGGCGGCGATCGCCCGCGGGCTGGGCTGGGTCATGTCTACCCTGACGGGCTGGTTTAACCAGGGCTGGCTGGGGCTGATTACGGGACTCATTACGGTAACGGTGCTGGCGTTTTTGGGCTGGCTGGGCTGGAGCGGCTGGGCCACCTGGCGCGATCGCCGCTGGCTGCGATCGCTCACCCCGGCCGACGCCCTCTATCAAGAAATGCTGCGCTGGCTCGCCGAAAAGCACATCCGCAAGTCTGCCAGCCAAACGCCGATGGAGTTTGCCCGCGCCGCGCAGCAGCAGCAGCCCGCCCACGGGGAACTGATCCACCAGATCTCTCAGTCCTATGTAACGTGGCGCTATGGTGGTCAAACTGACGATCTGTCGCGGCTGCGGCTGCGGTTGCAGCAGGCTAGAAAGGGCGATCGCCAGTCTGGTTTTCCCAGCATCCGCCCTCGCGGCAATCAGGCATCGACTTGATCCCTGCCAAAAGCTACAATTGTCCGGCGGAGAATGAGGAATTATAATGGCTAATCGGCGATTCGATCTGTGATATTCTCCTCAAATAATCTCTCGCGTCCTGCGCTTAGGGATTTCCCCATTTGAGTCTTTCTAGTCCTATCCCACGTTAGAGAGGTCGCTTCCCTTGTCCCGTCGTTATCTATTCACTTCAGAATCCGTTACCGAAGGTCATCCCGACAAGATCTGTGACCAAATCTCAGATTCGATCCTCGATGCCCTGCTAACGCAAGATCCGGCTAGCCGAGTCGCGGCCGAAGTCGTCGTCAATACCGGGCTAGTGCTAGTTACAGGCGAAATCTCGTCCAAGGGCACAGTCAACTACGTCGATCTGATCCGCCAAAAGATTACCGAAATCGGCTATACCGACGCCGTCAATGGTTTCTCGGCCAATAGCTGCGCCGTGCTGGTGGCGCTAGATGCTCAGTCACCTGACATCGCTCAGGGCGTAGACCAGGCCCATGAGCAGCGGGCCCAGGCCAGCGATGAAGAACTGGATGCGATCGGCGCGGGCGATCAAGGGTTGATGTTTGGCTTTGCCTGCAACGAAACGCCCGAATTGATGCCGCTGCCCATCAGCCTAGCCCACCGCATTTCTCGTCGCCTTGCTACGGTGCGCAAAGCAGGGCAACTGCCCTACCTGCGTCCCGACGGCAAAACCCAGGTCACGGTGCTCTATGAAGATGGCCGCCCCGTCGGCATCGACACGATTCTGGTTTCTACGCAGCACACGGAAACCATCGACGATATTACCGACCCCGCCGCCGTCCAGACAAAAATTCGGCAAGATCTGTGGGAAGTCGTGGTGCAGCCTGTCTTTTCGGATATCAGCATCAAGCCCGACGACAACACTCGCTTTTTGGTAAACCCCACTGGCAAGTTCGTGATCGGCGGCCCCCAGGGCGACTCTGGCCTGACGGGGCGCAAAATTATTGTGGACACCTACGGTGGCTATTCTCGCCACGGCGGCGGCGCGTTTTCGGGCAAAGACCCCACCAAGGTAGACCGTAGCGCTGCCTATGCCGCTCGTCACGCAGCTAAGAATATCGTGGCCGCTGGGTTAGCAGAAAAGTGCGAAGTGCAGCTTAGCTATGCAATTGGCGTGGCGCGTCCGGTCAGCATCATGGTCGATACCTTTGGCACGGGCAAGATTGACGATGAGCGGCTGCTGGAACTGGTCAAACAGCACTTTGAGCTGCGTCCGGCAGGCATCATCCAGACCTACAACCTCAGCCGTCTGCCGGCCGAGCGCGGCGGTCGCTTCTACCAAAACGTGGCGGCCTACGGCCACTTTGGTCGCACCGACCTCGACCTGCCCTGGGAACAGACGGACAAAGTAGAGGTGCTGAAGCAAGCCGCTGAAACCTTGCTGTCTGGAGCGTTAAGCTAGCTACTTTCACTGGGTGGCGACCGGCCAATAAGCGGGTTGCCCTGCCGACTCCCAGAATTTGCAGGTCTGGTTTTTAGATCTGCACCATTTGCGGCTGTCGCTCAAGATTTTGCTGTAGATTTTTCTCAGCATTGCGCCGATTCAAGCGATTTTGTTGGTGCAGCCGGTGATGCGGCGCAGGTAAGAAATCTTGGCGCAGACGGCAAAGGTTTTGGCGGGCAAGGTGGACTGGCTTGTGCTCACCTATTCCAACGCCACAAGAGATGAGTGCATAAATCTAGCGCAGTAGCTAGCATCGGGTCTTATGCTTTCCAGACCTAACCCCTAATCCCTGGCACCTGATCCCGGCCGTAACCCATGTCTAGCACCTTAACCCTGTTTGACTTCACTCAGCCCCAGCCCGACCTTGCCGCTATTTGGGGTGCGCTGAATGATGGCGTGATGGGCGGCGTCAGCCAGAGTCAGTTTCGCCAGGTGGGCGCGGCGGGCGTGTTTTCGGGCAACGTTTCGACGGCAAATGCGGGCGGGTTTGCCTCTGTGCGGACCCGAGACTGGCAGCCGCCGCTAGATTTGACAGGCTATATCGGCATAGAACTGCGACTGCGCGGCGATGGCCACCGCTATAAGCTGTTTCTGCGGCCAGAAGACCGCTGGGACGGACTGGCGTTTTGCAGCAGCTTTGATACTGAGCGCGATCGCTGGTTGACGGTGCAGCTTCCCTTTGTCCACTTTGTGCCTGTGGTTCGCGCTAAGACCGTTTCCGGCGTAGCGCTCGATTTTTCCCGCATCTATGCTCTGCAACTGATGCTCAGCAAATTTGAACTGGATGGAATGCTGAATCCACACTTTGCGCCCGGTCCCTTCCAGTTGCAAATCGAGGCGATCGCCGCTTATCGTTAGCGGGCGAGTCTTTCCCTGGAAACTTTGAGAGGGGTATGGTGATCAAGGTAGAGTTGCGATTTGGCGCTCATAAAACTGCCCTCGTTCCCTAAAATTCGGCGCTGAGCGGGGTACGGGGAAACGGAATCACGTCGCGGATATTTTGCATTCCGGTCATGAACTGCACGAGCCGCTCGAAGCCAAGCCCAAAGCCCGCGTGAGGCACCGTGCCAAAGCGGCGCAAATCCAGATACCACCAGAGATCTTCGATGGGCATTTGCAGGTCTTGAATGCGGCGCTCCAGTACGTCGAGGCGTTCTTCCCGCTGTGATCCGCCGATGATTTCGCCAATGCGCGGCGCGAGGACATCCATTGCGCGAACTGTTTTCCCGTCCTCGTTCAGCCGCATGTAGAATGCTTTGATCTCGACTGGGTAATCGGTAACGATCAGCGGCTTCTTAAACAATTCCTCCGCCAGGTAACGCTCATGTTCCGATTGCAAGTCCAGTCCCCAGGAAACGGGATACTCAAACGCGCGATCGCTCTTTTCCAGTAGGGCGATCGCCTCTGTGTACGTCACCCGCGCAAACTCGCTGTTGATGATGTTCTCCGCCGTTTCCAGCACCGTGTTTTCGATGCGCTCATTAAAGAACGCCATGTCTTCCGGGCAGGTGTCCAGCACATGCTTAAACACGTACTTCAGAAAAGACTCAGCCAGTTCCATATTGCCGAGTAAGTCACAAAACGCCATCTCCGGCTCGATCATCCAAAACTCAGCCAGGTGGCGCGACGTGTTGGAATTTTCAGCGCGAAACGTGGGGCCAAACGTGTAGACGTTAGAGAACGCCATCGCCATAATTTCCGCCTCTAGCTGGCCAGATACCGTGAGGTAGGCGCGTTTGCCAAAGAAATCTTGCCCAAAGTCTACGTTGCCTTCTTTCGTTTTGGGCGGGTTTTTCAAATCTAGATTGGTGACGGTAAACAGTTCCCCCGCGCCCTCGCAGTCGCTGGCGGTGATGATTGGCGTGTGCACCCAGAGAAAGCCCCGCTCCTGAAAAAAGTTATGCACGGCCTGGGCGGCCGCATTGCGGACGCGGAAGACGGCTCCGAGGGTATTGGTGCGCGATCGCAAATGGGCAATGCCTCTGAGAAACTCAAACGAGTGCCGCTTCTTTTGCAGTGGGTAGGTTTCGGGATCAGCCTCACCGTAAACGGTCACAGACTCTGCCCGCAGCTCAATTCGCTGTCCCTTGGCGGGCGACTCCACCAGCACCCCCGACACCTCCACCGCCGCACCTGTGTTGATGCGGGCGATCGCCTCGGCATAGCCCGGCATGTCCTGATTGGCCACCACTTGCAGCCCCGCCATCGAAGAGCCATCGTTCACTTCGATAAAGGTAAATTCCTTTTGCTCACGCTTGGTGCGTACCCAGCCACGCACATTGACAGCAGCATCAGGTTGTCCGTGGCGAAGAAGGTCGAGAATGCGGTTCGGCATATTAGGGGTCAGGGGTCAGAGGTCAGGGGTCAGGCGCGAAAGTCCTTCATTAAAAATAGCGGGTTTGGGGCGATCGCTCCCACTCTTTCGTCATGCTAACCGCCTCGCCATTAATTCTCTGAAACAGCGCCACCGAAAAAACTGCCAGAAGTTTACTCTCGCCAACCAAAAGAGACTGCGATGTAAATATCCAGTCCCCAATAACGTGTTTGTGCCATGTTTGTGATGTGTTTGTGACGGGTTTGTGACGGGTTCGTGACGGGTTTATCGGATGGGAATTGGCTCCGGGCGGATCGGCAGGCTGTGCCAGAACAGTGGGCTATCGACCGGAGTTCGACGTGGTGGCCTAGGGTGAATCATCAATTCACCTTAGAAGCCTTGAGGAATCGACACCATTGCGCCCGCCTCAGCAAACCAGTCCAGGGGCTGAAACCCCCAAGAAGCCTGATGTTTTGCCGACAATTGATAACTTAGTTGATAACTTAGATAGTAGCTGTAATGACAAATCAAATTAGCATACGTGTAGAAGCATGAATCCTGTATCCTTTTTTATACACATCAATAGGTGTCTGCCCTTCTAATCCCTGAT
>RFIF01000041.1 GCA_003695655.1 Cyanobacteria bacterium J069 | reverse complement strand
GAGAGGAGGTTGATGCAGTCACAGTCGAGAGCGTCCACAGATCTCTTAACTTTGTACGCGCTAGCTGGAGATAATCCGGACGATTCCAGCGCCGGGCTGCCAGGATGAGGGCGGTGATGGCATCAATATCGGCATCGCTGGCAAAATTTGCGTCTAAAATGCCCCAATTGCCTGCTGCGTCTTTGCCCCATTTCCATGACCACAGGTTATCTTGGCGTTTGCCGCTGGCATCCAGCCGCTGGAGGTTTGCTTCGGCCCAACTCAGCGTTTGGGCAAAGGTTTCGGGGTCATCCATGAACACAGCGCGGAGCATGGCGTAAGCTTGTCCTTCGGAGGTGGTGCGCTCGTCAGCTTCCCAGTCGATAACGCGGCCGTCTGGCTGAATAAACCGCTGCCGATAGGCGCTCCAGCTTTCTGCCAGGAGGAGTTGTTTAGTGGCGATCGCCGCTGGGGTAGGCGTGGCCGCCGCCACACTCGTATCAGAGCGCGTTCCCTGCCTTGACTGCGATTCATTGCAGCCAGTTAAAGTCGCTCCTAAAACCAGCACAAGTGCGATCGCCACAGGTGGGAGGCGATTGGGATTGAGTCGAGAATCAGTCTTAAACCAGCTTTTAGACCAGCTTTCAAAGTGCGCTCTTTGTAAAAAGCTCATTTGTGAAGCGTTGCCCAAGCGCTGTAATAACGCTACAAAAGGCTCAGCCATAACAAAACTCAGGGGGATGAACGGGGTCAATTTCATCGGACGAGAGAGCAACAAAAACCAGAAAACGAGTCGCCAGTAACCGTCCTGTAAGCGTCGAGTTCTGAGCGTTAGTCCTCTCAAAAACCAGGCATATCAAGAATTCAAATCAGACCATTGCAGAGTGCTGTTCAAAACTAGAACACCCTCTTTAACCATGACAGTGCAAACCCTCAGCACATCCAACGATCAATGCCTGTCCTTACTGAAGATTCACAATAGACTAAAGATTTCTACCAAACCTGCAAAATCATTGGGCGATCGCCATTTCATTCATTAGCTACATCCCCAAGCAGCTCCTCATGAAAAAGGTGGCTAGTGTCTTAAAGCACCAGTAAGAACAGCAGTTTCAACAAGCTTGGGCAGCCTGGTTTTTGCTCGGTATAAATTGATAAAAACCCTTCAGTAAGAAAACGTAAGTCGCACCACAAAAGCCGACCATTTAGCGCAGAAATAACACGCTCAATCGTCGGCTTTAGCAGGGGGTTAGGACTAACTTTTAGGTAGGAAACTAAGTTCTAAAAGCGCTCCCAGTAGGGTTGAAATCCTCGCTGTTGGAGGAAGCTTTCTTCAATCTGCTGGGCTTGTCGGATCAGGACTTCACTCATACCGCCCATCTGCGCTGCTTGAGATTGCATCGCCGCAATTTGCGCCAGGGCTTCTAGTTTGTTGCCCTGGGCTGCCGTAAGGCCTAGCAGCGCTGTCTGCGCCGTCGGGTTGTTTGGCTGGATCGCCAACACCTCACTGTAAATCATCGACGCAGAGTCAAATCGGCGCTGCTGAAACCGGACGCCACCCAGCGCCGCCAGCGCGTCAATGTTGCCCGGAGAGCGGCGGAGAATTTCCTCATAGGCCTGGGCAGACTGACCAAGATTGCCCTGCTCTTGGGCCAGCTGCGCCTGCACAAAATAAGCACCCAAGTTATTGGGATCGCGGGCGATGATTTGGCGAATCTGCGCCTGAGCAAGCTGGGGACTGCGCACAGACAGCACCTGGAGCTGGCGAATGCGGACGGGAATATTTTCTGGGTCTGCCTGGAGCAGCGCGTTATAGAGCGGCTCTCGCTGGGGATTAGCGGGGAGTGCGCCGGCTAGACTGTAAAGTTCGGGTGGGGTATCGGTTAGCGGGCGGCTGGCCAGCCAGGCATTGAGGACGGCATCGCCTTCGGCTGCGCTGACAAACCCGGCCTGATAGGCGAGGCTGGTGCGTCCCAATAGCTTGGCATAGTCGGTTGGGTCGAGGGCGATGATCTGGTCATAGATGGTCAGGGCTTCGGCGGTGCGTCCTTGGGTTTGACGAATTCCCGCCAGCCCTTGCAGGGCACCAATGACCACGCCGCGATCGCCCGGATTGCTGGTCAAGATGGACTGGTAGCGCAGCGCCGCTCCGTCTGGGTTGCCCTCGCGACGGTCGATTTCTGCCAGCAGCAGTTGGATGGCGTAGGGGTCTTGCTGCCCCACAGAGGTGGCTGAGTAGGCCACCAAGGCACTCCGCGCCGCCGCGAGATCGCCCCGCCGAATTTGGATTTGGGCAATCCGAAAATTCAGGAACGGCTCATTCACGCCAGCGTTGACCAAAGCCTGGTAATAAGGCAACAGCTCGACCCCTGGTGAATCCAGGCGAATTAACCCTTGAGCGATCGCCTTGAGCTGAGCCGGATCATTCGGCAAGGGCTGAAAGTAGGTCTGGAGGCGCTGCTGAAACATCTGGTTGGTCGTCAGCCCAATCTGCCGCTCTAGCACGGCCACCTGCACCTGCAAGCCAATATCGGTGGGCTGCTGCTGCGAGAGCTGGCGATAGACCTCCAGTGCAAAGGCCCGCTCCGAGGAATAGCCGCTCAGCACGTCGGCCACTTCGCGGGCTGTGCCCACAGTAATCTGCGGCGACTGGAGCACCTCTTTGTAAAGAGCGATCGCTTCCTGCGCGTAGGCGGGGCTGTTGCTGTAGCGAGCGATGTCGTTGAGCGCCCGCGCCAGGGCCAGCCGAGAGTCTTGCCGGCCGCGCAGGGGCGTTACTACCGAGGCCGCCTGGTTGACCTGTCCATTGGCGGCATAGGCCGAAGCCAGGGCAGAGCGGATCTGAATTGTGGTGCTATCGAGCGTCCGCGATCGCCGCAGTTCTGCTTCCAGCACTTCCACCGCTTGACCCGCGCTCCCGGTTTCCCTCAGCGCCAGGGCGTAGGCGATCGCCTGTCCGTTTTGGATGGGTTTGCCGGTGGCTCGATAGCGGTTAAACAAATCTAGACTGCGCTGATATTCTCCGGCGTAGGCGTTAATTTCCGCTGCGCCGAGCAAGGCTTCGGGCGTCGGGTTGCCCTGGAGCACGATGGCATAATCTGCCAGCGACGCGGCAAACTGTCCCTGATAGCCCAACAGCAGCGCCCGCTGGGCCCGCGCTTCGTCGTCGTTGGGGT
Organism: Cyanobacteria bacterium J069; assembly: GCA_003695655.1. Lineage (GTDB taxonomy): Bacteria > Cyanobacteriota > Cyanobacteriia > Elainellales > Elainellaceae > Thermoleptolyngbya. Next base: position 6,904 of record RFIF01000041.1, on the reverse strand, counting down.
TGATGTTGATCAGTCGAGTTAGCGCTTCAATGCCCTGCGCCTGCCACTCTGTGCGAAAACCACCCAGCACGCCAAGGGTCAGCAGCGCCAATCGATTATTCGGGTCGATCTCTAGCACACGTCGATAGGCCGTAAAGGCATCCGCGTCTCGTCCAGCCCGGCGATAGGCGATCGCCAGCCCAAGCTGGGCTTCCAGCGATTGCGAATTGGAGCGCAGCACCTGCTGAAACACACCAATGGCCTGGTTGACCAGACCCTGATTCAGCAGCGTATAGCCCTGACGCACAGACGATGACACAGACTGGGCCATGGCAGCGGGTGCCGTCAGAATTAGCGTTCCCCCGAGGGAACTGCCCAGCAGCGCCAGTCCGGCTAAGCAAGCGACTTGTGTTTGCGAACGTTTCAAACGTTTCATCAGTCTGCCAATCTGCCTCAAAATGGGGTTGTCATAAAGGGAGCAAATCTGGAGCTATCCGAAGATCTGCTGAGATCATCTTCGTAAACCGCACTTCAATCAAACAAACGATTGCTCCAGACAAAGTTTGAGCTAAAGTTTGAGCTAGTGTTGGGGCTTGAGTTTGGCTGAGGGGGAGTTGCTTTGCCGAGCGGGTAGACGCATCCCATTGCGCCCACCCGCTTGCTCACACTTTACTCAGATTTAGGACTTACGCAGTTGGATGATTTTTCGCGAGCGCAGCCCGCAAGAAATCATCCAGAATCTATCAAAACTCATTTCAACTGCGTAAGTCCTGTCAGTTATCAACTCAGCACCAGTAGTGTTTCGGTAGGGGGGCAGTCGAGTTTCTAGAGGCTACCTCTCGGCATTACGTCAAAGTCAGCCCGCAGGCGCACTCCGGCGATCGACTCTGAGAACTCGTTGAGCTGCTGGAAGGTAAAGCCCATGCGGATGTTGCGGGCGACTGGCAAATCGTAGAAGACTTCCAGCACGTCGGGCAGTCTTGCCCCTGCATCTCGACGCAGACCCGCGTTGGAAAGTGCCTGGCCATAGCCCAGACCCAGGCGATCGCCATCTCGGAACAAGTCAAACAGGTTCACGCCAAAGCTGTAGGTGTCGCCAGATTCGTCCAAATCCCGGTTATAGTACTGCCCGTAGCGTCCAAACAGACCCAGGTTAAGTTCCGGGATAAATAGCTCAGCGTTTACCCCATACGCACTTTCCTGGTCGTCCGAATCAATCCCAAAGCCGCCTGCTTCCCGTGCGGCGCTGCCCGATTCGCGGAACCCGTCATTTTTGCCGCCATCAATCGAGGACGTGTAGGTGCCCCGCAGGATCAGGTTGCCCACCCGGAAGCCCACTTCGCCCGCAAAGGCATTCAGCGCAAAGTCATCAATGCTGCGATCGGAAGAGAAAGTGGCGACCTTCGCTTCCAGATTGTCGGTGATGCTCCAATTCAGCAGGATGCCGGGGCGAGAGCCGATCGCCGCCGCCGACAGGGCTGGGTTGGTCTGAAATACCGGATTAAAGAAATGCGTCAGCGAATCTTTGGCAAAACTGTTGCGGTCAAAATACGAGGTCAAATCCATCTGCCCCGCTACCAGGCGCAAGCTGGGCACATCGGGCAGCGAAGCGGCGATATACAGTTCGTTCAGGCTTAACCCCTCCGAATCGCTATCGGAAAAGCCTTCGCCCGTGGTCAAATCCAGCGACCCGCCAACCAGGAAGTTGGGCGAGAAGGGATAGGTTCCGCTCAGTCGCGCCCGTGCCGAAAACTCATCCCCCTGATAAAGCGCCCCCGCCTGAAACTGCAACGTGGGCTGATTCAAAGGCTGGCGGCGCGTCAGTAGCCCTTCTTGCCCGGTGGTAGGAGGCAGCGGCTGAGCATAAATGGGTGCTCCAGGGACAGGCGTTAGCTGGTTAGCCGTGCCTGGAGGAGTCACCGGAATTGTTTGAATCCCTGGCTGTGTAGCCGGAAAGCCAGGGCTTTGGGGCGGCAGGGGAGCGGGCTGCACACCCGGCACAAACGTAGGCGGGAAATTTTGCGCAAACACCGTTCCGGCTGGAGCCGTGCCTCCTACCGGCAGCGTCTGGCTCTGGTAAGGCGGTGGCGGCAGGGGCGTGGAGGGGTTGCCCGTTCTGGAGGGTGCGGACGGCACGCTCAGAGGTGTTGCTCCACCAGTTGGGCTACTGGACGGGTTTTGCCAGTTGGGTGTTGGCCAGCCTGGAGTCTGGTTTGGCATGACCATTCCGGCTGGGGCAGCCGGCATCCCAGGGGCGATCGCCCCATATCCGTAGCCTGTAGGATAACTGGTTTGGGCTGGATAACTGGTTTGGGCTGGATAACTGGTTTGGGCTGGATAACTGGTTTGGGCTGAATAGCCTGTTTGGACGGTGCCCACCCCTGCCGGAGCGCCGTAGGCGGAATCACCTGGAAACGTGCCAAAGCCAGGGCCGGGGATGCTGCCAGGCATCACTCCCATCACGCCGCTTTGGGGCTGGACGCCATAGCCCATCGCTCCGGGAAACACCGTGACAGCTTGTCCTTGGGGGACGGGTGGCTGGAAGGCGAAGCCCGCCGAGGGGTTGAAGGCGGGAGCTGGTGCAGGATTTGGAGAATAGGTGCTTGGATAGGCTGTGGGATAGCTGCCCGGATAGCCATAGCCCGGAGCGGGCATTTGGAGAATCACAGGGACGGGTGTGCCGTTAGACAAATATCCCATAACCGCCGTCGGATAAGAGACTGCGCCCCCGGCATTGCCGCCGATACCTGGCATGACCTGCGTCGAGTAGCCAGGCTGGGCTGGCATGTAGAACACGAACGGAGTTGATGAGTTGGGGACAGCGCCCTGCGGCAATGCGCCGACAAAACCAGGCTGAGGGGCGGCATAGGACACGCCCGGAGCTACGACTGGGCTACCCGGTGCGGCGATGCCTGAGAATTGTGGAGGAAATTGCGGCACGGTGGCCGTGCCGCCGACGGGATAGCCCGGCGTCACGGGATAAAAGGTAAAGGGAGCCGTTGATCCGGCGATCGCCCCTGGTTCTGAAGTTGTGAATCCCCCCGTATTGGGAATCCCTGTATTGGGAATTGCTGTATTGGGAATTGCTGTATTGGGAATTGCTGTATCGGGAATTGCTGTATCGGGAATTAAGGCTGAGGGTCGTGGCGTTGGGTTGAGGGCTGAAGCAGCAGGTTCTACAGGAATCTGGGCTATTTCAAAATTTGCTATTGGGTTGGGTGCTCCAGCGGTGTCGGCGGCGGCGGCGGCTTCAGCAGCCTCTAAAGCGCTGGCTATTTCTATGTCAGTTTCATAGCCAGCGCCTAAGTCAGCTACTTGAGGCGCAGGGGATGCCGCTGGCTGTGCTGCCGCATTGGTGGAGGTAATGCAGCTAACTATTGGGGACGAAGGCTCAGAGCCAGGCGGAGATGTGGGCAGGACGATCCGCACAGTGCCTTCTTGAGAAATGGCTGGGCGTTGCGCTGTTGAACAGGCGCGCAGGTCATCAGATAATTTTTTGCTGACCTCAAACTCCTCAAGGGCGGCGTTAGTCTCGCTGGAGTTCGCCAGTGTGTCCGGAGCAGCCCCCTGCGACAGGAAATTTGAAGCAGACGGAGACTGATCTGGCACGTCGGCAGATGCAGATCCGGTGGCGGTGTTGGCAAGCACGAGTCCTAATCCTAGCCAGACCAGCACGGGGCTAGTGGTGGATCGGCTATTGGGCGAGATACTCTTGAGCAGACTGGTTAATATCCAAGCCATGGATCACTTCCGCATCATGATGAAGGTTTTAAGAATTGGGGGCAACCTATGTAGGTTAGATGAAGTTAAGAACGAGATTTGTTTCCAAACCGATTTGATTTTGTGCGATCGCCCAACTCATGTTTAGACTCGATTTGGAAGATCGTCAATCAAAATCATATTCATCTGGTGACCCATCCAGTCCAATGTACAGCCTTCTTACAACCTAATCCGGTTCACATTCTTAAAATTGTTTGCTCTTAAACCTTGTCACTCCTATTACCCGCGCCCATGTTGCCATTTCTCCATCAAGCTTACAAAGTCGCCAAAATCGCCCTTGCCCAAGCTCAAACTCAAGCTCAAAAATTTGCGTTAGGAATCATGCCCCAAACATCAAATTTGATTTTCAAAAGGCTGGTGCTTTTAGGACTACTTTCTTTTATGGCAGTGGGATCGCTCAGTTGCGCCTCCGCGCCTGCTAATTTGCTCAATATTCCCAAATCCAATACGCTCCTTAACTTATCTATTCGTCAAGTCCAAGATGACGGCAGTGGCGCATACACTATCACAGGCACCACGTCTCTTCCGAGTAAAACCAAAATTACGGTGTCGGCAGTTCGTTATTTAGTCGCCGGAGTCGGCCCGGAAACCAATAGCGAAACCGATATTCCCTACGCTATTTTGGATAGACAAATTGCCGAAGTAGATCAGGGCAATTGGCAGGCTGAACTGAATCTCTGGCAGATTGCGCCAGACGGCAAGTTTCAGGAGGCATGGCAACTAAGCCAGCAAGCAGCAGACGTGATTTCCGATCCAGATGCAAACGTGACTTTCCTGGCAACCTTTGATCCGGTCAATCAGCCGGAAAACTTCAAAGCAGAAGTTGAACGACAGGATGCGTCTTTGCAGGCAACGCTGGCGCGGTTTACTACAGATGGCGAACTCTATTTGCAGGCAGCAAAGACACTGGCGATCGCCCTGCCAACGGGACAAACAACACCTCCAGCTGCGTCACGGTTTGCAGATGTCGTGCGTCGCAGCAAGCGCACGCCAACCGCATCGAGAACCGCCAGCCAACCAGACGCCAATCAAGAATCCATTTCCTGGCGCAAAACGACCGCTCCCTTATCGCCTGACGAGATGCTCCGCTAACCAAAAGCCAGAACCCGAGAAATCATCTTTTTTGTGTGGAGTCTTCAGCAGAATCTTCACACAAAAAAGATGACTTTTTGATAGAAAACGGACGTTAACTCGCTCAAACTAGCCTAGTGATTCGCTAGCGATCGAGCCGACTTCATCGGGTGTTGCAGCAGGCAACTCGCCTTCCACTATTTGCTGCTGCGGATGGAAATAGTCGTAAATTTGCTGCGCCATTTTGGGGCCAATGCCAGGGACTTCGGCGATTTGCTGCGGCGCGGCTTCCCGCAAATAGTCAATCGAGCGGAAGTGGGCGAGGAGCTGCTTTTGGCGGTGGTGACCCAGACCGGGAATGTCTTCTAGGCGGGAGCGTCTCATGCGATCGCTCCGCTGTTGGCGATGAAAACTGACGGCAAAGCGGTGCGCCTCGTCCCGCAGTCGTCGCAAGAGCTGCACGCCCGGCTGCTCTGCCTCCGTGGTCAGCGGCAGCGATTCGCCCGGCAGGAAAATCTCTTCGCGCTGCTTGGCCAGGCTCACCACTTTCACATCCGCAATTAGGTTCATCTCCTGGAGAACGGCCACCACCGCCGAAAGCTGCCCTTTGCCACCGTCGATCATCACCAGATCGGGAAAATCGGGATTGCCCACCCGCTGCAAATTCGGGTCTTGAGCATAGCGGCGGAAGCGGCGCTGAATTACCTCCGCCATGCTGGCGAAGTCGTCGGAATGCCCCGATTTCACAGTGGGATTCTTAATCTTGTAGCGGCGATAGTGCTGCTTGGCGGGCATTCCGTCCACAAACACCACCTGCGACGCGACCGCATCCGATCCCTGAATGTGGGAAATGTCGTAGCCCTCGATGCGGTGGGGCAGGTCGGGCAGGTCGAGGATTTCCGCCAGGTCGAGCATGGCCTGATTATTGCGATCGGCAAAGCGCTGGGTGCGGGCCAGCTCGTAGCCCGCGTTGCGCTCCACCATGTCGATCAGGTCGGCTTTGGTCTGGCGCTGCGGGAGGAAGATGTGAACCTTGCGCCCGCGTCGCTGGGTGAGAAACTCTGCCAAAATGTCGGCGTCGGGCAGGTCGTACTGCACCAAAATTTCTGCCGGAATCTCGATCGCCTCAACGGTTTGATAATGCTCCTCCAGCACCCGCTGCAAGATGGCTCCCGGCGTGCCCGACTGGGCATCCGCCACAAAGCCGAGCCGTCCCACCAGCCGCCCCGCACGAATTTGGAAAAGCTGGATGCAGGCGTGGTGTTCGTCTGCGGCAAGGGCGATCGCATCTCGTGACACCGTGTCATCCGGCGACTGCACCTTCTGGTCGGCACCCAGTGACTCGATCCCGCGAATCTGATCGCGCAGCCGCGCCGCATATTCAAAGTTCAGCTCCTCGGCCGCTTTTTCCATCGCCGCCGTCAGGATGTCTTCCAGCTCCTGCGTCCGCCCCTGAAAGATCATCGCCACCTTTTGCAGCGTCTTGCGGTAGTCCTCCGGGCTGATCAGCTTCTGGCACACGCCAGGACAGCGCCCAATGTCGTAGTTCAGGCAGGGGCGATCTTTAAACAGCGGCTGCGGACGCTGGCGCAGGGGAAACACCCGCTTCACCAGATTCAGCGTGCGCCGCAGCAGCCCCACATCCACGTAGGGGCCGTAGTAGCGATCCTTGCTGTTCAGCTTGCGCTTGCGCGTGATGAAGATGCGCGGATAGTCCTCGCTCCAGGTGATGCAGAGAAACGGGTATTTCTTGTCGTCCTTCAGCAGCACGTTGAAATGGGGCTGGTGCTGCTTGATCAGGTTTGCCTCTAGCGCCAGCGCCTCGGCTTCCGTATCCGTGACGATGAACTCAATCTCCACCACCTGCATCGCCATAAAGGCAATTCGATGCTCCCGATAGGCATCCTCTCGAAAATACGACCGGACGCGACTCCGCAGGCTCTTGGACTTGCCGATGTAGATGATGTTATCGGCGGCATCTCGCATAAAGTAAACCCCCGGCTCCTGGGGAATTTCCTTGAGCCGCGCCTCCAGGCGATCGGGGGCTTTGAGTAGGGGCGTGAGGTGGGGCGAT
>RFIF01000412.1 GCA_003695655.1 Cyanobacteria bacterium J069 | reverse complement strand
GCGGCGCATAGCCCAGCCCCAGCACGCTCACCAGCGTTGGAAACGGCACTCGCACAAATCCCGGCAGCAGCCCAATTAGCCAGGTACTCAGCGCCAGAAACAAAAAGCCAAACCCAAATAGAATCGCGTTGAGCAACAGGCTAAAGAAAAAGCGACCCGGCTTAACGCGGTTGATGAACAAAATGATGCTCTGCCCGATCGCCAGCGACAGCCCCGCCAGCAGCACGATCAGCAGCGCCAGCCACAGACCATTGGGCAGAGCGGCAATCTGTCGAAAGGCGTCTAGCTGAAGCGCAAACGCCCCGCCAATCAGTCCTGCACCTTGAGGTAGCTCTGCATCTGCCATCCTGTCACTCCTGCTCGGCTCGATGGCTTGAGGTCAGTCTATGGCGGGCCGCGTCAGCTTCGAGATGCATATCAAGATACATTGCTGCGGGCTGACCAATCCCCTCTTACCTGCTGCTGAGATGATAAAGCGGTTAGTGCAAAAGCAGGGGTTAAATTGCCATAAAGAAATTCCAGCCTAGCCTCGCGTTTTGCCAGGCTGTTCTACCAAAGCGATTCCATTAAGCAATTCCATTAAGCGATCCCATTAAGCAATTCCACCAAAGTATTTTGCCAGGGTATTCCACCGGGCTATTCCACCAAATGATGATCCATCACATAGCGGACGAGTTCGGCGCGGTTGCTGGTGTTGGTTTTGCGCAGGAGGCTGCTGACGTACTTTTCGACGGTGCGGGGGCTGAGGTGGAGGCGATCGCCAATCTGTGAATTGGACAAGCCGTCGGCCAGCAGCGACAGCACGCCCTGCTCTCGCACTGTCAGCATCAAATCAGTCTCTTGCTCTACCGCCGACAGGGGCCCGCTGCCCGCCTGTGCCATCCCCGACTCACCGCCCTCCGAACTATGAATCTGGCGTCGCCACTCAGTCTGAATCATCTGCGATCGCTCTAGCAAGTTGCGCACCACCGCCCCTAGCTCTTTCAGATCAAACGGCTTTGGCAAATAGGCATCGCACCCCAACTGATAGCCCCGAATCCGCTCCTCCGTGGTACTCAGCGCCGTCAAAAAAATCACAGGCAGCAGCCGCAGAGAAGGCTGCAAACGCACCTGCCGCACTAGCTCATAGCCATCCATCTGAGGCATCGCCACATCTGTCACAATCAAATGCGGCTGCACCTGATCCACCAAAGTTAGGGCCTGCTTGCCGTTCTCGGCCATGGCTACAAGATAGCCAGACATCTCCAAGTAGTCGCTAATCGAAAGCCGCGTGCCCAGATCATCATCCACCACCAAAATTGTCAGAGGCATCGCGGAGAGCCTGAGTTCAACACCATTGAGCCAAGTGAATCCACACAATAGCTTTTCATTAGCCTAAGCCAAGATCGTCAAAATTTGTCAATTTTTGAAAATTGAGCCACGATGGGCAGAAATTGCCCCAAGCATTCGCAGTAAAAGGTTTAGAGGTCGTCATTAATGCTCAGCGAAACATTCAGCGAAACATTCACGGTTTTTTAGGGGGGTTCAGCCCCTGGGCTGGGTTGCTAGAGCGGGCGCGATCGCGCTGATCCCTGAAGGCTTTGGGGTGAATTCTGGGGTGAATTCCAGAGTAAATTCTGGAGTGAAACGATACTGCGCTCCAGGATGGACAGGTTGGCAACTGACACAGATAAAACCACATCTTGATCATCACTCCTCCAGAATGAAGACGAGTGCTGATATCATAATTTTGTCAAGATTTGTAAGTTTTCTTCAAACTGCCCCGTCCAGCCTCAACGGCTTGCTGCCGTCCGAGTTTACGGGTCGAGTCGCGATTGTGGTGTTAGGAGAGGTGCAGGCGTGCAAAACATACTTGGAACTGCTGATGCCCCAGCGCCGCGTGGTTCACATGACCCGATTCGAGTCGGTGTGGTCGGCGTGGGCAATATGGGTCAGCATCACACTCGCGTCCTCAGCTTGCTCAAAGATGTGGAGCTAGTCGGGGTTTCCGATGTCAACGTTGAGCGTGGACTGGATACGGCGAGCAAGTACCGCGTCCGGTTTTTTGAAGATTATCGAGATCTGTTGAGCTGTGTCGATGCGGTGTGTGTGGCGGTGCCCACCCGGCTGCACTATGCCGTGGGGCTGGCCTGCCTCCAGGCAGGCGTGCATGTGCTGATCGAAAAACCGATCGCCGCCAGTATTGCCGAAGCCGAACTGTTGGTAAATGCGGCCGCTGAGTCGAACTGTATTTTACAAGTGGGGCACATTGAGCGCTTCAACCCGGCCTTCCAGGAACTCAGTAAGGTGCTGAAGACGGAAGAACTGCTGGCGCTCGAAGCCCACCGCATGAGTCCCTATTCCCAACGGGCAAATGATGTGTCGGTGGTGCTAGATCTGATGATTCATGACATCGACCTGCTGCTAGAGCTGGCGGCTGCGCCTGTGACCCGGCTAACGGCCAGCGGCAGTCGCGCCTCTGATTCGGGCTATCTCGACTATGTGACGGCAACACTGGGCTTTGCCAATGGGATCGTCGCCACGCTTACCGCCAGCAAGGTGACTCACCGCAAAATTCGCCGCATCGCAGCCCACTGCAAAAACTCTCTCACCGAAGCTGATTTTCTCAATAACGAAATTTTGATTCATCGGCAGACCACCGCCAACTATCGCACGGATTATGGTCAGGTGCTCTATCGCCAGGACGGGCTGATCGAGAAAGTCTACACCAGCAATATTGAGCCGCTGCACGCAGAGCTAGAACATTTTGTTCACTGCGTGCGCGGCGGCAAGCAGCCGTCGGTGGGGGGGGAGCAGGCCCTCAAAGCACTGCGGCTGGCCAGTCGAATTGAGCAAATGGCGCTGGATGGGCAGGTGTGGCAGCCAGATGACCTGAATGCAGTGCAGTCGGAAATTTCGGCGATCGCCCTCTAGCGCCATCAGAAGCGTGGGGAGAGGTTCAGGGGTGATCCTCCTGTCTTTTAACTGAGTTTCTATCGAATTGATCTCTAGTCGATCTCGATTGAGGTGGGGCGGCTGGCGCTGCTGGGGGTGCTGGTTGTGCCCGTTTTGCGGAAGTCGGCATAGAGGCGATCGCGCCATTCAAAAAACGGGGCAAACGTGCCAATGTCGGCAATTCCGGGTACGCCCTTGCCTTTCAGCGAGTCAGGAATATCCAGATAGTTGCCCTCAGGAAACTTGACATACATCGACAGCCCCGCCACCGCAAAATCTGCCAGGGTGGGCTGCTCGGTCACTAGATACGGCTGCTCCAGCAGCATGAAGCACAGTGCTGCCAAGTCTCGCTTCATCGACGCTTCGGCCGCTTTGATGGCGTCTGGGGTGAGGCCGACGCCCAGTTCTAGCACGCTAAACAGCTCATTGGGCACAGAGCTAACCACTGTTCTTAAAAAATCAGGAATCGAGCTGGGCAAAAACGCCTGACGGAAGCGCTGGTCTTTGCCCAGCGCGCCGATCATACACTTGCGAGCGTTCAGCCCGATGGACTCATCCGCCCATTGTTCTATGAGCAAACACAGCCCGCGCTGTTTGGGATCGGTGGGAATAATTGGGCGATCGGGATAGGTTTTTTCGAGATATTCGGCAATCTCGGTGGAGTCGGCAATGATTGTAGAGCCGTCTTTTAGCACAGGCACCTGACGCTGACCCGACATCCGAAACAGATCAAGCTGACCCATGCCAGGGGTCACTTCTACCTTGCGATAGGGCACGCCCTTATAGTCCAAAATCAAGCGGATCTTTTCACAGTAGTGGGATAACTCAAACTGATAAAGCTCTATCATGTCCTGCTTCCTTGGCGAGTCGGGCTGGATTTCAGACTGTCCCTAGTCACCATACCCTGAGTTCGCTGGCTTCACAAAGAAAATCAATTTCATCGACCTTATGGAGGCTTCATTGGAAAATAGACGAAAATAGGCTGCACTATAGTCCTTCGCTTATCATGGCTAGTGTCTCCTGATAATTTTTCTAAGTCTATGACTGGAACCGCGATCGGTAGTTATGCTCCCGACTTTGAATTGCCGGGTGTAGACGGTGAGGTGCATCACCTGGCTCGATATCTCAAAGCGCACAAGGCAGTCTGTGTCGTCTTTATTTGCAACCACTGTCCTTATGTGCGGCTCTATATTGATCGACTGAAGCAGATCCAGGAAGACTTTCAAAACCAGGGCGTCACCCTGATTGGCATCAACCCTAACGACGAAACGCGCTACCCCGCCGATAGTTTCGACAATATGAAGTCCTTTGCCATTGAGCAGGCGATCAACTTTCCCTATCTGCGAGATATGACTCAGGACGTGGCCGAAGCCTTTGGCGCAGAGCGGACGCCAGAGATTTATTTACTGGATAGTGAGGGCATTCTCCGCTACAACGGGGCGATCGACGACAGTCCGCAGAATCCTGATGCCGTGCAGCGGGCTTATTTGAAAGAGGCGATCGCCAGCCTGCTCTCCGGTGCGCCAATTGTAGACACTCATACCCACACGATCGGCTGCTCAGTGAAGTGGCGGGTTGAGGAGTGATGGGGTGACGGGGTGGCGGGATGACGGGGTGATGGGGTGATGGGGTGAACTAAACCGTCAATCTGTCAGATCTCTCAGATCTCTCCTACCTCAACTTTCTTGCTGACGCATCCCTCCTTTGTACTGTTATCTTGGGTTGGAAACAATTTCAAGTTCTAGAGAATTGTCACGACTTATGGGGAATACGTATCGGCGGGTTTTACTAAAGCTGAGCGGCGAGGCATTGATGGGCGATCTCACCTACGGGATTGACCCGGCAGTCGTGGATGCGATCTGCGAAGAAATCAAAGAAGTCGTAGATGCGGGCGTAGAAGTTGCGGTTGTCGTG
>RFIF01000411.1 GCA_003695655.1 Cyanobacteria bacterium J069 | reverse complement strand
GCGCTAGTATGCACCAGATCAAATGTTTCCTCAGCAAAGGGCATGTCTTCAGCCCAAGCTTCCACAAAAGTAGCCTGGGGAACGTTGCGCTCTGCCCGCCGGATAGACAGCGGCGATGCGTCTAGCCCCGTCACGCTGCCAGCGATCCCGGCAGGGGTGGCGGCACTGGCGGATTCCTCCGCAGACCCAGGTGAAACGCGCTCAACCAAAAACTGCGTAGTTTGCCCGCTGCCGCAGCAGACATCCAGTACGCTTATGCCGGGGCTAAAGTCTACACCCGCAAGCGCAAGCCGCCGAAACCGACCCTCGCCGCCGACCGTCAGCGCAGCCAGTCGCGAGATGCTGTCATAGAGCCACTGATGGCGATAGCTGAGATCTCGAAGAATCGTGGCCAAAGTTATCCTGCCGTGCTATTTAGCAAGTCCCACTGACTGTTTTCAGCAACGGCCCGATTGACCAAGCTGAACATCCGCCGACAGTGATTATCGCTTTTTAGCGGCAGTTCTTCATTTTTGACGACCACATTCATCCGCACTTCGTCTTCGGGCTTAGAGACTGCGCTTTTGTCGATCAGCACTTCCACCGTGACCAACTGGGCATAGGTGACAGCACCCGGCTTTTCGCGAGCCACCATGTAGTCATCGCCGTCGTAGATTACAGCGCAGTTGCAAGAGTGGAGAACATCTTCCAGCAGGTGCCGAAAACGATCCAGAGGTGTTGCAACTGTGAATAATTGGGTATAGCGAGCCATAGCAACCTCGGACACGCAAATGCAATTAGAAAATGATAGCAAACTCACATCGCAGGCTGTCAAATCTTAGCCCTGCGCTTAGCTGGCAACAGAAGAGACAGGACTCTCCCGGTGCTAAAGTCATCCAAACCAGCGTCAAGTCAAACTGGCAGAAACCAGGCTGCCATGTGATAGCTGTGCCCCTTTCTAGGGTCAATGGATATTGATAAAGAAATTAACATAACGAAATTATGGGCGAATTCTACCATGCCTATTCTTAGCGGAAGCGTCCCTAAAGTACAAAATTTAGGAATTCTTTAGTCCCCTCATGCTCGATTTCATCATGCAGATAGATGACGCAAGACAGATAGAGGCTCCCAGTCAGGCTTATTCGACTTTTTTAGAGCCTCGACTAGAGCCTCAACCCGACCTGCTGCCCAGGCGCGGTATGCTCATTGTGTTTGAAGGGGGAGAGGGGAGCGGCAAGACCACGCAACTGGGGCGATCGCACGCCTGGTTGTGTGATGAAATGTGTGATGAAAAAAGCGGGGATCACCCGTGGCATCAGCAGTTTTCCGGTCAGCGTCTGTCCGTGCTCAAGACGCGGGAGCCGGGCGGTACGGAGCTAGGGCGACATATTCGTGAACTGCTGCTGCATCCCGACATGGTGGAGCCGACTCAGGATCGGGCGGAGCTGCTGCTGTTTGCGGCTGATCGAGCACAGCATGTCGAGGGGGTGCTGTGGCCGGCGCTGCGGCGGGGATCGCTGGTATTGTGCGATCGCTTTACCGATTCCACCGTGGCTTATCAAGGCTATGGGCGAGGGCTGGATCTGAGGCTAATTCAGCAGCTTAACCAAATTGCTACGGGCGGTCTGGAGCCAGACCTGACGCTGTGGCTGGATGTGGCAGTGGAAACGGGGCTGGGGCGGGCCCAGCGGCGGGGCAGCGCCGACCGCATGGAGCAAAACCAAATTGAGTTTCATCAGCGGGTGCGGCAGGGATTTTGTGAGCTAGCGGCGGCCTACCCACAGCGCATCCGGCGAGTGGACGCAGACCGCAGCGCCGACGACGTGTTTCAAGACGTGCAGCAGATTTTGCAAGAGGCGATCGCCCAATGGTACAGCCCCTAACCAGTCCTCCCGCAGCCACGGAAGCGTTTGCCGACCTTGTGGGGCAGCCCCAAGCCGTTGAGCTAATGCTGAGTGCGCTGCGGCGCGATCGCATTGCGCCTGCTTATTTATTTGCCGGGCCGGCCGGCGTGGGGCGCAGCCTGGCGGCGCTGAGCTTTGCTGAGCGGCTGCTGGCGAGCGATCCCCACCAGCCCTTCTCGGCAGCCCGCCAGCAGCGCATTGCCCAGCGCAATCATCCTGACTTTCTGTGGATCGAGCCGACCTATCTGCACCAGGGCAAGCGGCTCTCGGCAGCAGAGGCCGCCGCCCAGGGCGTAAAGCGGCGATCGCCCCCGCAGATTCGCCTGGAACAAATTCGGGCGATCGCCACCTTTCTCAGCCGGCCGCCACTGGAAGCACCCCGCGCCGTGGTGGTGCTGGACGACGCCCACACCATGGCCGAAGCCGCCGCCAATGGCCTGCTAAAAACGCTGGAAGAACCAGGCCGCGCCACGCTGATTCTGATTGCCCCCAGCATCGAATCGCTCTTGCCGACGCTAGTATCTCGCTGTCAGCGGATTCCCTTTCGCCGCCTCAGCAGCGAGGATTTGGCGCAGGTGCTAACGCGGCTGGGGCAAACGGAAATCTTGCAGCATCCCGAAATTTTGGCGCTGGCCCAAGGCAGCCCCGGCGAGGCGATCGCCCAGTGGCAACAGCTCCAAGCCATCTCTCCTGACCTGCTCCAGGAAACGCTCCAGGTGCCCACGTCCCTCCGCGCCGCCCTGGAACTTGCCCGCAAAATTGATCAGAATTTAGACCTGGAAGCCCAGCTCTGGCTAGTGGACTACTTGCAGCAGGCCTACTGGCGATCGCACCAGCCCGCTGTCTACCTGGAACGCCTGGAAGCCGCCCGCCGTCATCTCTTAGGCTATGTGCAGCCGCGCCTGGTGTGGGAAGTGACGCTGATGGATATTGCCGCCGCCCGATAACACCCCACGCTACATATAGAGGCGTTGGCGCTGGCCTTGCGGAGCAGTATCGCCCCAAAAACCTCGGTCTGTTCTGAAAAACCTAAGATACAGTTAAGTGTTCCTAAATGTCCCCGCTTTTCGGGTTCTGCCAAACTGCCTGAAACCCAATTTCTGAAACCCAATTTCTGAAACCTGACCCCTGAAACCTGACCCCTCGCCATGACTCTGCTCTCGATCCTCTTCGGGCTATTCTTCCTCAGCGTGTTGGGGCTGTATTGGTCAGCGCCAGGGCGATCGCTCAAGCTGTGGGTACTGCTAATTGCCAGCCTGGTTCTCTACAGCTCGCTGCAATTTCAATACATTCCGCTGCTGCTGGTGATGATCATCATTACCTATCGGATTGGGATTGGGCTGAGTGCGCCCATCGACTGGCGCATCGAAAACGAAGACTGGCAGTTTGCCCAGCACGACTGGAACCGTCGGCGGCTGCGGCTCCTAATCGTGGGCATTGGGCTAAATGTGGCGCTGCTGCTGGGGTTTAAGTATGTTCCCTTTTTTGGAACGGCGCTGGGCAACTGGCTGAATCTGCCTGCGCTAACGGCCGGTGCCACCACTATTGGAGCAACCCTGATCGCGCCGCTAGGCATCAGCTACTTTTGCTTTGAGTGCATTGCCTATTTAGTAGACGTGTATCGCGGTGCACCTGCCACCTTTGACTGGCTCAAGTTTTCGACTTACAAGCTGTTTTTCCCAAAACTGCTGGCCGGGCCGATTACTCGGTTTCACCCACTCGCAGCACAGTTTCAGGCACAGCCGTCGCTCAGCACGCCGCAGGTGGTTGAGGGGCTATGGCTGATCGCCTGTGGCGCGGTGAAAAAGCTGCTGCTGGCAGACCACCTGGCGACGCTGGTAAACCTCAGCTTCGACAACCTGGAGCGGGCGGGCAGTGGCGATCTGTGGCTGGCGATCGCCGCCTACGGACTCCAGCTCTATCTCGACTTTAGCGGCTATGTAGATATGGCACGAGGCATCGCCACGCTGCTGGGCTTCACACTGCCGCAAAACTTCAATTTCCCCTACTTCAGCGCCAGCATTGCCGACTTTTGGCGACGCTGGCACATGACCCTCGGCGACTGGCTACGCAACTACCTCTATTTCCCGCTGGGTGGCTCGCGCCAAGGATTGCTGCGCACCTGCCTCAATCTGATGGTGGTGATGATCATTGCCGGCCTCTGGCATGATGCGGGCTGGGGCTTTATCGTGTGGGGGGCGCTGCACGGGCTGTTTTTGGTGACGCATCGCCTGGCCGAAGCCCTGAGCGACGAGTGGCTCTGGCTGAAGGCAAGCTGGAAAAGTGTGCCGGGAACGCTGCTGGGCTGGGGGCTAACGCAGTTTGCCGTGTTTTTTGCCTGGATCTTTTTCCGCCTGCCTAATCTGCAAGATTCACTGCTGGTGGTGCAGCGGCTGTGGGGACATCCCGCCGATGTGCAGTTTGCCCAAAAGATTTATGTCGAGACGTTTCAGAGCGATCGCCCTCACCTGGCAATGCTGCTGCTGGCGCTGTTTGCCGGGATGACGCTGATATACATCGTCAACCGCTGGCTAAAGCTGCGGCTCAACTGGCCCGTCAAGCTGCTGCTGGTGCCGCTATGTCTGTTTGCAGCCTGGCTGCTCGCTCCCAATGAAAGCCCACCCTATATCTACTTCGATTTTTAGCACCGCTGATTTTTTAACGGCGCTGATTTTCAAGTTTTAAAGGTTCAAAGTTCTGGCTCAATTCTGCCAGAATTACCAGAATCAATGGTCTTAAAATCCAGGATCTAAAATCTAAAATTTGCAACTTTTTGAGTGATTCAGAACGGTTTAAGAAAATCCGGATAGTTTTTGGGAAAAGTCAAAACCCGCATATTTCTCAAAAAAATCTAAAGGCTTTGTAAAAGCTCACATTCTCTCTAGAAATAGAGCGATCGCCTCTGTCATCTTAGACGATATGAATCGGCAGCGACTTCCATAAATCTGTTGAATGCTTTGACTCACGTCTAAAAGCGCCGAAATTCTTCAAGATTTAGGGAGTGTAAAGGTTTCTTCCCGGTTGATGACTCCTGCCGATTCTGGATTTTGAGATCGGCTGATTTCACACTTGAGCGATCGCTTTTTTAACGCTAGTTTCGGTTGGAAAATCAAAAAACATTATCCCAGCCATCTCCAGGACTGGGGTTCATTCTCTTGGTTAGATTTTCCAGTTAGATTTTCCAGTTAGATTTCCCGCTTAGATTTCCCGCTTAGATTATTTCCAACTGCGCGAGGTAAAAGTGCGCGAGGTAAAAGTGCGCGAGAGCGAGGGTTTAACGATCAACAGCATCTACTAATGTTCGCAGTTGTTTCGCTGGGTTTACGTTTTTCTCTGCAAATAATCCCCCAAAATCAATCGTAATTATGGCTGTTATTGATAACGTAGATACTTTTGAGAAGCTGCTGGCTGCAATTAATTCTGCCAACTCCAACGGCCAGGCAGACGAAATTAGAATTACGCAAAGCATCGTTTTAACCAGTGCTTTGCCCTTTATTCGAGAAGACACTAGCCTCACCATTCGAGGGATCGGCGAAGGCATTACGCTTAGCGGCGACGCTAATGGCAATAGCCTTAATGACGAAGGCGATGTCCGCATCTTCTTGATTGAAAGCGGGCAGGTTACACTCGAAAACTTAACGCTGACCAATGGTCGGGCCCAGGGTGGCAACGGAGCAAGCGGAGGCGCAGGGCTGGGTGGTGCGCTGCTGATTTACGGCGGCGATGTCACAATTACGGACGTTACCTTTAGCAACAACCGGGCGATCGGCGGCAACGGGCTGGCGGGCGCAGGGCGCGGCGGCGGCGGCATGGGAGGCGATGGCGGTGCCGCATCGGCGGCGGGCGGTGCAGGCGGTGGCGGCGGCTTTGGTGGCCCGGGTGGTGCTGGTGGTGCTGCTGGCGAGGGCGGCGAGGGCGGATCAAGCGACGGAGCCAGTGGTTCCCTCAGTAGCGCCAGCGGCGGCCGTGGGGGCGACAGTGCTGGACTGACTGGCGGCGGTGGCGGCTCAGGGGCTAATGGGGGCTTTGGGGCTGGCGGCGGCGGCGGCGGCT
>RFIF01000410.1 GCA_003695655.1 Cyanobacteria bacterium J069 | reverse complement strand
TAAACCCCAACCCCCAACCCCTAAAATGACCCTCGCCCAAGAACGCACCCTCGCCACCAAAGTCCGCGCCGATTTTCCGATTCTGAATCAAAAAATTCACGGCAAGCCGCTGGTTTATTTCGACAATGCCGCCACGTCCCAAAAGCCGGTGGCGGTGTTGAATGCGCTGGAAGATTACTACAAACGCTATAACTCCAACGTGCATCGCGGCGTGCATACCCTGAGCGGACTGGCGACCGACGGCTACGAGGGCGCACGCGACAAGGTGCAGCGGTTTGTGAATGCGGCGCATCGAGAAGAAATCATCTACACACGCAATGCCAGCGAAGCGATTAACCTCGTCGCCTATGCCTGGGGCATGAACACGCTGCAACCCGGCGACGAAATCATCCTGACGGTGATGGAGCACCACAGCAACCTGATTCCCTGGCAGTTTGTGGCGCAAAAGACCGGGGCGGTGCTGAAGTTTGTGCGGCTGACAGAAATCGAAGAGTTTGATTTTGAGCAATATCAATCGCTCTTGTCTGACAAAACCAAGCTGGTGTCGGTGGTGCATGTGTCGAACACGCTAGGCTGCATTAACCCAGTGACGGAAATCGCAGCGGCGGCGCACAAAGTCGGCGCGAAGGTGCTGATCGACGCCTGCCAGAGCGTGCCCCACATGCCGATCGACGTGCAGGCAATGGATTGCGACTGGCTGGTGGCGTCGGGTCACAAGATGTGTGCGCCGACAGGCATTGGCTTCCTGTATAGCAAAAAAGCGGTACTGCGGGCGATGCCGCCATTTTTGGGCGGCGGCGAAATGATTGCTGATGTGTTCCTCGATCACGCCACTTACGCCGACATTCCCCACAAGTTTGAAGCGGGGACTCCGGCTATTGCAGAGGCGATCGCCCTTGGTGCCGCCGTGGATTATCTGACGAACATCGGCATGGACAAAATCCACGCCTACGAAGCCGAACTGACGGCTTATCTGTTCCAGCGGTTAACGGAACTGCCCGAAGTCCGCATCTACGGCCCCAAGCCCGACGCGCAGGGCGGAGGGCGTGCATCCCTGGCGGCTTTTACAACGGGCGCGGTGCATCCTCACGACCTATCCACCATTCTTGACCAATCCGGCATCGCCATCCGCGCCGGACACCACTGCACCCAGCCGCTGCACCGCGAGATTCAGGCGCAATCCACCGCTCGCGCCAGCCTTTACTTCTACAATACGAAGGAAGAGATCGACACCTTTATCGAAGCGCTGAAAGAGGCAGTCGAGTTTTTCGGCGGTATGTTTGGATGAGCCGCTTTGCTTTTACAATCTGTAACAGAGTGTACATTTGAGGGATTTTCGCGATGGCTCTTTCTGTTGGCGACCATGCCCCCGGCTTTACGGTAAAAGACACGAACGGAAACACGGTATCCCTAGCGAGCTACGCGGGCAAAACCGTTGTGCTGTATTTCTACCCCAAGGACGACACCCCCGGCTGCACCAAAGAGGCTTGCAGCTTCCGCGATTCTTACAGCGCCTATCAGGGCAAGGATATTGTGGTGTTTGGCGTTAGCCGCGACGATGAAGCGTCGCACCAGGCGTTTACCGAAAAGTTCAACCTGCCTTTTCCGCTGCTGGCCGATGTAGACGGCATTCTCACCAAATCCTATGACGTGGATGGCGGCGGCTATTCCAAGCGCGTGACCTACGTGATCGATGGTGAGGGCAAGATTGCTAAGGTCTATGACTCGGTGAAGACCGAAACTCATGCGACCGACATTCTGGCAGATTTGGGACTGTAATCCTGCTGGCGTGTTAGTTGGCGTGATTCGGGCGATGTTGTTCCACAAGGCTTCGCCAACGCCCGGGGTGCTGCTTAGCGTGTCGTGACAAATCTCGGAGCTTGCTTCGATGCGTTACGCTGGGCTAACAGCACCCTGCGCTTTTAGCGTCTGATTTATTTTCACGGTGTTGTCCTCAGCCTGTTCGACGAGATGTTCCTTAGAGCGGATGGAGCGTGAGCAGCGTCACCTCCGGCGGACAGAGAAAGCGCCCTGGTAGATAGGTTCCCAGCCCCCGGTTCACATAGAGCTGATTGCTGCCCACCTGGTGTAATCCTTGGGACCAGTCCCAGTTGCGCACTACCTGGGCACAGGCCCCGCCCGCAAACGGCAGACAGCGGCGAACCGCATTGGGAAGCTGGGCGCAGAAGTCGAAATAGTACTGCTGGGGCGATCGCCCACCGAGAATGACAACCTGTCCGCCGTGGGTGTGCCCCGAAAGCTGCAAGTCTACGCGATGGGCCTGCAACGGGGCGGCGCTGTCGGGATTGTGCGACAGCACCAGGCGCGGCGTGTGGGGCGGCAGCGACTCCAGCACCTGGGGCGAAAACGCTTTCGACCAAAAATCGGCCAGACCCACCAGCGGCAGCGCTTCGCCGAATGGATAGGCAATCTGGTTCCGCAGCACTTCAATCCCGGCAGCGGTAAGGGCGCGAGTAATATAGTCTGCCGAGCCAGATCGGTAGGAATCATGATTGCCCAGCACTGCAAAACAGCCGAAACGACTTTGCAGCGCCCTTAGCCGCCTGGACAGCGGCTCGATAGGGCTGGGGTCGTAGGTGACAAAATCGCCCGTCAGCGCCACCAAGTCGGGCTGGAGTCGGTTGACGAGGGCGACCGCCTCTTCCAGTAATTCATCCGACAAACCCAGCCCGTCATAGTGAAAATCGGAAAGCTGGGCAATCCGCAGGCCGTCGCAGTGGGGCGGTAGGTCGGCAATGCGAACCGTGACGCTTTCGAGGGTCAGCGGGCCAGTCAGCAGAGGGTGCATAGTTAAAGACGAGTTGGGATGTTCAGAACGGTGGCAGGATCGGGGAAGTATTGGCAGATATTCCAGGATTGAATCAGCCCGCCATTGAAGCCATGTTTCAAGTATTACAGACTCGTCTGGTCACCTACAGTCCGTCCTACACGCTCGTCCCCACGTACGAATGTTTCAACCGCTGCACCTACTGCAACTTTCGGGCAGAACCGGGGGCGAATCGGTGGCTGTCGCTGGAACAGGCAGAATCTAGGCTGCGATCGCTCCCCAGCGGTTCCGTCATCGAAGCGCTCATACTCAGCGGCGAAGTGCATCCCCAGAGTCATCGCCGCGCTGCCTGGTTTCAGCGGATTTACGATCTGTGCGAACTGGCGCTGCGGCTGGGCTTTTTGCCACACACCAACGCGGGCCCGCTGAGCTATGAGGAACTGGCGCAGCTAAAGCAGGTGAACGCCTCGATGGGGCTAATGCTGGAGCAGGTGACGCCCGCCCTAATGCAGACGGTGCATCGCCACGCGCCCAGCAAACAGCCGGAGGTGCGCCTGCAACAGCTTGCTTGGGCAGGAGAACTGCGGATTCCGTTTACTACGGGGCTGCTGCTGGGCATTGGCGAAACGGCGGACGACTGGGCAGAGACGCTGATAGCGATCGCCCAACTCCATCGCCGCTATGGCCACATCCAGGAAGTGATCTTGCAGCCCCACAGCCCCGGCTCTTCGCAAGTGGAAATCGGCCTACCCTTTGCGCCAGAACGGTTGACCAACGTGGTGGCGATCGCCCGCCAAATCCTTCCCGCCGACATCGCCATCCAGATTCCGCCGAACCTGGTGTCGGCCCAAACCCTGCTGGACTGCCTCGCCGCCGGAGCCACCGATCTCGGCGGCATCAGCCCCATTGATGAGGTCAATCCCGACTATGCCCACCCGAAATCCCAGGAATTGGCCGCACAGATCCGCCCCGCTGGTTGGCAACTGGTGCCGCGCTTGCCCGTGTATCCGCAGTATGACGACTGGCTGTGTCCGGATGTCAGGGAGCAGGTTTTAGGGGTCAGGGGTCAGGTTTCAGGAATCCGCTCACAGCCCTGACCCCTGATCCCTAACTCAGCAAATACCCTTCTACCAGCAGATCCTGCCCGATCGCCCGCCACTGGACGCGATCGAGGGCGATCCCTTGGGTCATCAGCGTTAGCCCTAAATCACCGATGGGAGAAGGAGCCGCTGCGCCGCCGATCAGTTTTGGAGCGATGAAGGCGAGGACTTTTTGGATGGAACCGTCGGCGATCGCCGTTGCCGCCAGCGTGCCGCCGCATTCCCACAGGACGGACATTGCGCCGCGTGTGTATAAATTGGCGGTGACGGCGGCGGGTGTTAAATCAGGTAGCTCCACCATTTCCACGCCGAGTTTTTGCAAATGCTGCTGAAAGTCGGGATTTGCGCCCGTTTCGGTAAACACAACGGTGGGCGTTTCGGCCGTCTGCCAGAGCTGGGCATCGGCGGGCAAATCGAGCTGGCGACTCATCACCACGCGCAGGGGATTGTGGCCCCGCCCGTGGCTGGTCAGCAGCGGATTGTCGCGGCGCACCGTGTTGCCGCCCACGATCACCGCGTCGCAGCCTGCCCGCAGGTCGTGAACCATCTGGCGCGAGGCGGGCGAAGTGACCCAGGCGCTATGGCCCGTCGTCGTGGCAATTTTGCCGTCCAGCGTCATGGCGTATTTCAAAATGCCCAGCGGTGTTTGGTGTGTAATGCGATAAACAAACGGTTCGTTGAGCGCCTGACAGGCGGCTTCCTCCACGCCCACTGTAACGGCAATGCCCGCCGCCCGCAGCTTTTCCAGCCCGCGCCCCGCCACCTGCGGATTGGGGTCTACCATGCCCACCACCACCCGCGCCACGCCCGCCGCAATTAGCGCATCGGCACAGGGCGGCGTGCGCCCATAGTGGCTGCAAGGCTCCAGGCTGACGTAGACCGTGGCTCCCGTAGCGCGATCTCCCGCGTCTCTCAGCGCAAACACCTCGGCATGGGGCTGCCCCGCCTGCGGATGAAAGCCTTCCCCGACGATTTGCCCCGCTTGCACCACGACTGCGCCCACCATCGGGTTGGGGGCGGTTTTGCCACGGGCCCGCTGGGCCAATTCCAAGCAGCGGCGCATCATCTGGCGATCGCCTTCGTCTTGATTCGATTCGATGCTTGGATCAATGCTCAAGTTCTCTCCCCAACGGTTTCTAAACGCAAGAAATCAAAAATTTCAGCTTATTTCTAATCATTAACGCTTGCTCAATTAGATTGAATTTTTAATAATTTCTGCAACAGGGTCAGGGTTTTTGGGGGTTGCAAATCACACCAAATGATGACATCGGCAGGTCAGATCTGACAACATCCTTAAGACCAGGGCATTACCCGACGGCCTGTTAGAAAATCCAGTAGCGTCTAGAGTGAAAATGACTGCTCGCCTCTAGATAAAACTTCAAGATAAACTTCACGTTTCGCCTTTCAGGTCGTCGCCATGAACCAGCACCCTCCGTCCTCTCAACAGTCGCCCCATCCGCCACAAGGACTGCCCACAAATCAAGGACTCTACGATCCGCAGTTTGAGCATGATGCCTGTGGCGTGGGCTTTGTGGTGCAAATGAAGGGGCAAAAATCCCACGACATTATCGAACAGGCGCTGACGATTTTGGTAAACCTGGATCACCGGGGGGCCTGCGGCTGTGAGGTGAACACGGGCGACGGTGCGGGCATTTTGATGCAGATTCCGCACAAGTTTCTAGAAAAAGTGGCAGCGGCAGCGGGCGTGGCGCTGCCCGCACCGGGGCAATATGGCGTCGGCATGACCTACACCTCGCCCGATCCGGAGCAGCGGCGGCAGGGCGAGGCGATCGCCGCCCAGATCGTCGCCGAGGAAGGACAAACGCTGCTGGGCTGGCGTGACGTGCCGACGGATAATTCTTCCCTGGGCAACACAGCCAAGGCCAGCGAGCCGTTTATGCGGCAGGTGTTCATTCAGCGATCGCCCGATTTAGCCGATGATCTGGCGTTCGAGCGCAAGCTATTCGTCATTCGCAAGCGCGTTCACAAAGCCATTCGCACGGCTGGCATCGATCCATTCTGGTATCAGGCCAGTCTGTCGTGCCGCACGCTGGTTTATAAAGGGATGCTGATGCCGGAGCAGGTGGGCAAATACTATCCCGACCTGCATGATCCGGACATGGAGAGCGCGCTGGGTCTGGTGCATTCGCGCTTCAGTACCAATACCTTTCCCAGTTGGGAGCGATCGCACCCCTATCGCTACATCGCCCACAACGGCGAAATCAACACCCTGCGCGGCAACATCAACTGGATGCACGCCCGCCAAGCCTTGTTTGAGTCTGAGCTATTTGGCAAGGATTTGCAAAAAGTCCGCAACCTGATCAACATTAACGGCAGTGATTCGGGAATCTTCGACAACACGCTGGAACTGCTGACGCTGGCGGGGCGATCGCTCCCCCATGCCGTCATGATGATGATTCCCGAACCGTGGACAGCCCACGAGTCCATGAGTGACGACAAGAAAGCCTTTTACGAATATCACGCCTGCCTGATGGAACCGTGGGACGGCCCCGCCTCCATTGCCTTTACCGACGGCACGATGATAGGTGCAGTGCTGGATCGCAATGGACTCCGCCCCTCCCGCTACTACGTCACCCAAGATGACCTGGTGATCATGGCATCGGAAGCGGGCGTGCTGCCCATTGAACCCGAGCGCGTCGCCCTCAAAGGTCGCCTCCAGCCCGGCCGCATGTTCCTCGTAGACATGAACCAGGGGCGCATCATCGCCGACAACGAGCTGAAGCAGCAAATCGTCACCCAGCAGCCCTATCGCGAGTGGCTGAATCGGTATCTGGTAGATCTCGCCGATTTGCCAGAGGGTGATGGCGTGACAGAGCGACTCCTTGATGAGGAGATGAGAAGAGGGGGAGATGAGGAGAATCCAGGCCGATCTCTTCATCCGCTTACCTCCTCATCCCCTCATCCCCTCATCTCTCTTCAAACCACCTTCGGCTACACCTTCGAAGACCTGCGGATGCTGCTGCTGCCGATGGCGCGGGATGGCGTGGAGGCGGTGGGCGCGATGGGTACAGATACGCCGCTGTCGGTGCTGAGCGATCGCCCCAAGCTGCTGTATACCTACTTCAAGCAACTCTTTGCCCAGGTGACGAATCCGCCGATCGACTCGATTCGCGAAGAAATCATCACCTCGGCAGAAACCACCATCGGCTCCGAGCGCAACCTGCTGGAGCCGCAGCCGGAAAGCTGCCAGATGATCAAGCTAAAAACGCCGATTCTGACCAATACGGAACTGGCGAAGCTGAAGTCCTTGCAAGACGGGCCGTTCCGCTCGGCAACGCTGCCGATCGTGTTTGACCCGCAAGCGGGCGCGGCCGGGCTAGAGCAGGCATTGGAAAATCTCTTTGCGGCAGCCGATGAGGCGATCGCCGCTGGAGCCAGTATTCTGATTCTGAGCGATCGCTCGGTGAGTGAGACGCAGGCCCCAATTCCAGCGCTGCTGGCGGTGGCCGGGCTGCACCATCACCTGATTCGCCAGGGCACGCGCACCCGCTGCGGCCTCGTGCTGGAGTCGGGCGAACCGCGCGAGGTGCATCATTTTGCCACGCTGATTGGCTATGGCTGCGGCGCGATCAACCCCTATCTGGCGTTCGCCACGATTCAGGGCATGATCAACGACGGGTTGCTGGTGGATGTGGACTATGCCACAGCGTGCAAAAACTACATCAAGTCTGCCACCAAAGGCGTAATCAAAGTCGCATCAAAGATTGGCATTTCCACTATCCAGAGCTATCGCGGGGCGCAGATTTTTGAGGCGATTGGGCTAAATCGTTCCGTCGTAGATCGCTACTTTAGCTGGACGGCGTCGCGCATTGAGGGTGTCGGGCTGGATGTCATCGCGCAGGAAGCGATTTTGCGACATCGTCACGCCTTTGCAGAACGGACATCAGATAACGAAACGCTCGATGTGGGCGGCGAATATCAATGGCGCAAGGATGGTGAAGCGCACCTGTTTAGCCCGCTAACGATCCACACGCTGCAACGGGCCGTGCGCGAGGGCAACTACGAGTTGTTCAAGCAATATTCCGCCCTGGTGAATGAGCAAAATCAACAATATTTCACGCTGCGCGGATTGCTGCAATTCAAGTCACGGCAGCCCGTGCCGATTGAGGAAGTAGAACCTGTGGAGGCGATTTTGCAGCGCTTCAAAACCGGCGCGATGAGCTACGGCTCCATTTCCAAAGAGGCCCACGAAGCGCTGGCGATCGCCATGAACCGCATCGGCGGCAAGTCCAACACGGGCGAGGGCGGCGAAGACCCCGACCGCTACACCTGGACAAACGAGCGCGGCGATTCCAAAAACAGTGCGATTAAGCAGGTCGCCTCCGGTCGCTTTGGTGTCACCAGTCTCTATCTATCCCAGGCAAAGGAAATCCAGATTAAGATGGCCCAAGGCGCGAAACCTGGCGAGGGCGGACAGCTTCCCGGCAAGAAGGTCTATCCCTGGATTGCCAAGGTGCGCCACTCGACCCCCGGCGTGGGTCTGATTTCGCCGCCGCCGCACCACGATATCTACTCGATCGAAGACCTGGCGGAGCTGATCCACGACCTGAAAAATGCCAACCGCAACGCTCGCATCAGCGTCAAGCTGGTGTCGGAAGTGGGCGTGGGCACGATCGCCGCTGGGGTTTCAAAAGCCCACGCCGACGTGGTGCTGATTTCTGGCTTCGATGGCGGCACGGGCGCATCGCCCCAGACCTCCATCAAGCACGCGGGCTTGCCCTGGGAACTGGGGCTGGCGGAAACCCACCAAACCCTGGTGCTAAACAACCTGCGATCGCGCATTGTGGTGGAAACCGACGGACAGATGAAAACGGGACGCGACGTGGTCATCGCTGCCCTGTTGGGTGCTGAAGAGTTTGGCTTTGCCACTGCGCCGCTGGTGACGCTGGGCTGCATCATGATGCGCGCCTGCCACCTCAACACCTGCCCCGTCGGCATCGCCACCCAAGACCCGAAACTCCGCGAAAAGTTCACCGGCGACCCGCAGCACACGGTCAACTTCATGACCTTCATCGCGCAGGAAGTGCGAGAAATCATGGCGGAACTGGGCTTCCGCACGCTGAACGAAATGGTTGGACGGACGGATGTGCTGGAGCCAAAACGCGCTATTGACCACTGGAAAGCCAAGGGACTGGATTTCTCCAAGATTCTCTATCAGCCCGAAGTCGGGCCCGAAGTCGGTCGCTATTGCCAGATGCCGCAGGATCACGGACTAGAAAAATCCCTTGACATGACAGTGCTGCTCGATCTCTGCAAACCAGCGATCGAGCGGGGCGAACCCGTCCGCGCCACCCTGCCCATCCGCAACGTCAACCGCGTCGTCGGCACCATCCTCGGCAACGAAATCACCAAGCGCCACTGGGAGGGACTGCCAGACGACACCGTGCATCTGCATTTCCAGGGCAGCGCCGGTCAGAGCTTCGGCGCGTTTGTGCCGCGCGGCGTGACGCTGGAGTTGGAGGGCGATGCCAATGACTACGTGGGCAAGGGCCTTAGCGGCGGCAAGATTATTGTCTATCCGCCTGCTGGTTCGACGTTTGTCGCAGCAGAAAACATCATCCTCGGAAATGTGGCGCTATACGGTGCGACTTCTGGCGAGATGTATGCGCGGGGTATTGCAGGCGAACGGTTTGCGGTTCGCAACTCCGGCGTGACGGCGGTGGTGGAGGGCGTGGGCGACCACGGCTGCGAATATATGACGGGCGGCAAGGTGGTCGTGCTAGGTGCAACTGGACGCAACTTTGCCGCAGGTATGAGCGGCGGCGTGGCCTATGTGCTGGATGAGGCGGGCGACTTTGCGACCCGCTGCAACATGGCAATGGTGGGGCTGGAAACGCTGGAGGATGCTGAAGAAATCAGCGACTTGCGCCAACTGATTCAGCAGCACGCCGACTATACGCAAAGCGCCGTTGCTCAGCAGGTTCTTGCCGACTGGGACAACACCGTGCCGAAGTTCGTCAAGGTAATGCCGAAGGACTACAAGCGAGTTCTGGAGGCGATCGCCGCTGCGATGTCCTCTGGCCTCAGCGGCGACGATGCCCTGGCTGCCGCCTTCGAGCAAAACGCCCGTGACGTGGCCCGTGTGGGGGGCAGTTGAGGTTTTGTTAAAGAGTGGGTCTGCGCCTGCTCTGTAACGCTTAAGTGCCGCTGGAGGTCTTAAAAAAGGCAGTAATCAGAGCATTGACAGCCGGACTTAAATTCGCCAGCACGACAACGGAAGCAGTTGCAATGATGATGGTCGTTGCCATACGCACCATGCCATCCGTTCCTTTCTGATAGGCATCGAACTTGTAGTCTAGCTTTTCAACTTGATTTTCCAGCCGATCGACCTTACCTCCAAGCCCTTCAACTTGTTGCTCTAGTTGCTCAAACCGATCGTCAAGCTGCTCAAACTTCTGATTTACGTCATCTCGAAACAGAATGAATTCGTCTCGAAACTGAACCAGAACATCTCGAATGTCGCTATTGCTTGGGTTATCTGGAACTTGCATTGTTTCGTTTTCGCGCTAAACCTAGCCTAACTCATCCTGTTAGAAATCTAATTCGTCAAAACACCGCTATGGGCAAACCAACTGGCTTTATCGAATTTCTCCGCGAAGCGCCCACCGAACGCGAACCGGGCGATCGCATTCGCGACTGGAACGAGTTTCACAACCCCATGCCCGACGAGCGGCTCCGCACGCAGGGCGCACGCTGCATGGACTGCGGCATTCCCTTCTGCCACAGCGGCACGCTGATCAGCGGCATGGCCAGCGGCTGCCCCATCAACAACCTGATTCCCGAGTGGAATGACCTGGTGTATCGCGGGCTGTGGCGCGAAGCCCTCGATCGCCTCCACAAGACCAACAACTTCCCCGAATTCACCGGGCGCGTCTGTCCGGCTCCCTGCGAAGGCTCCTGCGTGCTGGGCATCAACAATCCCCCCGTCACCATCAAAAACATCGAATATTCCATCATCGAAAAGGGCTGGGAAGCAGGCTGGATCACGCCCAAGCCGCCCGCCCACCGCACGGGCAAAAAAGTGGCGATCGTCGGCTCCGGCCCGGCTGGACTGGCCGCTGCCGACCAGCTTAACCGCGCTGGGCATTGGGTCACCGTGTTTGAACGGGCGGATCGTCCCGGCGGGCTGCTGATGTACGGCATCCCCAACATGAAGCTGGATAAGGAAAAGATCGTGCGACGGCGGCTGGATTTGCTGGAAGCCGAGGGTATCGAGTTTGTCTGCAACACGGAAATCGGCAAAGACCTGCCCGCCGAAGCCTTGCTGCGGGATTATGATGCTGTGATTCTCTGCACAGGCGCAACCAAACCGCGCGACCTACCGATTGAAGGGCGGAACCTGAACGGGATTCACTTTGCAATGGAATTTCTCACAGAAAATACCCGCGCCGTTCTCGACAAACAACCTGGAAAACACTACATCTCCGCAGCCGGAAAGGATGTGGTAATTATCGGCGGCGGCGACACTGGCACAGACTGCGTGGGCACGTCCATTCGCCACGGTTGCAAGAGCCTGGTGCAGCTTGAGATCATGCCCAAGCCCCCGCTAGAACGCGCCGCCAGTAACCCCTGGCCCGAATGGCCCAAGGTCTACAAGATGGACTATGGACAGGAAGAAGCGGCGGCCATGTTTGGGGCAGATCCGCGCACGTATCTCACCACCACAACGAAGTTTGAAGGGGATGAAAATGGGAACGTGAAAGCGGTTCATATTACGCAGGTGGAATGGACAAAGAATGACAAGGGTCAGTTCATTCCACAACCCATTCCCGGTACAGAAAAAGTATTGCCCGCACAACTCGTGCTGCTGGCGATGGGCTTCTTGGGGCCAGAGCAGCCGCTGCTGGACTCCCTGGGCATCGAGCGCGACCCCCGCAGCAACGTCAAAGCCGCCCACGGTCAGTTTTCCACCAGTATTCCTGGCGTGTTTGCCGCAGGCGACTGTCGGCGCGGACAGAGCCTGGTAGTTTGGGCGATCAACGAAGGGCGCGGCGCAGCGCGGGAGTGCGATCGCTACTTGATGGGCAGCACCGATCTACCGTGAACCAGGAGAGGTCGGGCAGCCTAACGCCAGCAGCCTTTTCCACTCCGCATTCCCGCTCGATTCACCAACCCACCAACTCCTATGGACACACCTTCCCCTCGCACGGTCTACCACAACCTCCGGCTGCTAGAACAGGTCAACGCGGCCACCAGTGCCGTTTATCGCCAGTTGGCTCAGGAGGTGATTGCTGATCCGAATGTCGATTTGGTCTGGCGACAGGCGATCGCCAATCGACTCCACCAGGCAAATCACCAGCTTGGGCAAAAAACTGTAAGTAAAGGAGATAGCTATTAGCCTGCAAAAGATAATGAGATGATGGGATCAGGAAATCAGGCAGGGGGAAAGTGATGAGAGCTATATTTTGTTTGGTTTGGACACCCACACTCCAACCCGCCATCAGCTCGTCACGTCCTTACCTCCTCTCCTCCTCCCTCCATTCCCCCTACGCCACTCGCCGCCCGCGCATTGCGCCGCATCATCTCCGGCTTGATCCGCCGCAGCGCCGAAGCCGTCGTGCGATCGCCCCATTCTGCATCCGAAATCTCGGCTAGCTCCGTCAGCGTCGGGCTGACATGCCAGGGATAGGGCTGAAACTCGGTCACGTCCGTTGGCTGGGCGAAGCGCTGATTCCAGGGGCACACGTCCTGGCAGATGTCGCACCCGGCAACCCAACCGTTGAGCTTGGCGGCGATGTCGGCGGGGAGCTGCTCGGCGCGATTTTCGATGGTGTGGTAGGCGATACAGCGATTGGCATCGACGACGAAGGGTTCCACAATTGCGCCTGTGGGGCACGCCTCAATGCAGCGGGTACAGGTGCCACAGTGCTGGGTGTGGGGTGTATCCGCCGCCAGCGGCAGATTCGTCAGCACTTCGCCCAAAAACACCCAGGAGCCATACTCGCGGGTGATCAGGTTGCTGTTTTTGGCAATCCAGCCCAGCCCGGCCCGTTCCGCCCAGACCTTATCCTGAATCGGCCCTGTGTCGGCATAAAAGCGCGTCTGGATGCCGTCGCCCTGCGCCTCTAGCCAGCGACACAGGGCCTTTAGCTTTTTGTGCAATACGCGGTGATAGTCGCGCCCCCAGGCATAGCGCGAGATTTTGGCGATATTTGGGTCGGGCGATCGCTCCAGGTCAACGTAGTAATTGATCGCAACGCAGATGACGGACTGCGCCTCCGGCATAATTTGCCGCACATCTTGCCGCCGAGCATTCACCATCCACGCCATATCGGCGTGATAGCCCTGCGCCAGCCAGCGGTTGAGCGCGTCTGTTCCCCCATTTGCCGCTGGCTCTAGCGCTACCGCCGCAATTCCTACTTTATGAAACCCCAAATCCAGCGCGGCTTGTTTCACCCGTTCAGATTGACCCAGGTCTGGCCGTGGCGCAGAATGCATCATGTGGGATTCGCTTCGGGTATGGCGGCGAGGGTGGGTTTTTCTAAGCTGGCGCTGTAGGTAATCCACTGGGGCTTGCCAATTTGAATGTGATTGGCTTCAAACGCCTGGCGTACTCGCAGCCGGAATTCGCGGCCGACGCTCCATTGCTCAAGTGGAATTGTCTTAATCCAGACTCGCACCAGCATCCCTGTGTGATCGAGTTCATCAATGCCTAAAACTTCTGGTGATTCTATCAGGCGATCGCGCCACTCCGATTCATTATAGAGGTCTTCAGAAACCTGTTTTAGCACTTTGAGAACCTTTACTGGATCATTCTCGTAGGCAACGATAATCGAGAAATCAACCCGCGACCAAAGGCGTGTCAGGTTGCAAACATTGGTGATGTTGCTATTGGGAATTGTAATAAGTTGCCCCTCACTGTTGCGGAGTTGGGTAACGCGCAGATTGAGCCTTTCCACCAGTCCGCCTTTATCGCCAATTTGAACAACATCCCCCACTGCAAACTGATCTTCGATTAAAATTAAACAGCCATTGACTAAATCCTTGATCAGGCTTTGGGAACCGAAGGAAATGGCTAGACCAATGACTGCACCACCTGCCAGGATAGAACTCGTTGGAATATTGAACAATCCCAGCGTCCAGACAATTCCAATCAGGGTTAAAACAAAGGTAATTAGCCCTTTCAAGGCTTCAGAAATAGTCTTGGTTCGTAGAGCAATGCGCTGGGTTTCGCCAATTGGCAGAAGCCTGTTGATCTTCCAGGAGAATAGAAATCGATCAATTAAGCTTCGGCTGATCCGAATGAGCAGGCTAATCCCAAACCAAATTACTAACAACGCTAGAGGGGTCGCCCAGACGTAAAGACTCCAGCGCATCAGCAGCGGCACCATTGCCATGATTTTAGCAATGCCTACGTACCACATCAAGATAAAAATCCAGGACAATGCCCACTTCAAAAACTTATCAACATCTAGCTGCCGCTTGACGCTGAATTGATATTGCAAATTCGTCAAAAACTGCGATCGCAAATCGGCAATTTCTTCTGCCTCGCTATCTCGATTTTCACCATCTCGATTTTCACTGACTCGATTTTCACTGGCGTGATTTTCAGTTAAACTAGCAGGAGCATGTGGGAGAAACTGTTCCGATTGCTTTGCACTGGCGATCGCCGCCAGTTGCTCTTCATAGCGGGCTTCTAATGTCTGCTGGCGACGAGTTAAAATTCGCTGCAAAAACCAGATAATGCCACTTGCCAAGACCAATCCCAACAAAAGTTGAAATGCCTGTCTCAATCGCTGCAAAATTACTTTCTGCGAGGTTAGCTCCTTAAAGCGAACCATCTCGTCTTGCAGAATCTTCTGCCATTCTTCAGCTAGTTCATCCAGTGATTTACCACTCCAATCGGAGTCGGGTTCGGTGACCGTCACTAATCGAATCGGGCGCGTGGTTTGGTCATCGCTAATTTGTAAAACCGGGCGATTATTAAGAATCGCGATCGCCACCTGGGGCGCTTCTTTGGCATTGGCGGCTCGACTCAGCACACGCCACAGCCGCGCATTCACTTCCTGCGCTCGCACTTCCACAGGCAGCCGATTTTCCGGTATATCCTCCCGGTTCAAAATCGTGGGAGACGTAACTTCAAATAACAGCTTGTTGTCCAACGGAGAACGAATGGGGGCAGTCTCGTATTCGCCGTTGCGGCTGACTCCATCGGGCGGGCTGAAAGCTGAGTTTGACAGACCCGTCGGCAGGGAAGGCAGTTGCCCCAGGGCAGGGAACTGATACATGGTCAATTCCCCGGCGATCGCCAGCCCGCAAGTTAGCAGGCCAATTAGCGCAAACCGGAAGGCTGCCTGGACAATGCGAGAAGCAAAAAACTGACGCATGAGTTTGCACAAGACTTTGTAAATCTAGGGGTAAATCTAGGGACAGCACAACTTGTTCCAGCGACTCCGGGGGCGGATGCGGGTCTAGAAGGCCTCATTTGAGCCTGAGAATGGGGACTTGCCGCTATGGGGCATCCGGGCTAGAAAAGGTCGCCGCTGGCAGGTTGGGAACCAGGATTACAGTATCACCTTCGGTCTGAATCTCGTAAAACACACGGCTCTCTCTGGAGGCGCAGCAAAGTGGATCGCTGGATTCGTAGCGACTAAACCGGGCACTCAGTTCATCTGCACCATATAAATC
>RFIF01000409.1 GCA_003695655.1 Cyanobacteria bacterium J069 | reverse complement strand
GGGGATCTTGCACGTTTTGCTACAAACAGTAGGACTTTTCAAACATCCTCTTAGAACGTTTGCATGAAACGCTTGATTAGACGCTTGGAATTATACAAAAAGGGTAGGCGCTGCCTACCCTTTTCTGTTTGGTTTTTAGATACGCCGATCACCTGAAAGCACAACACTCCTCACAGCGTTGAAATGAAGACTTGCGCCTTCGATTCAACCTTCCACAAACGCCCACTATTCTCCAACTATTCTCCAACTATTCTCCAACTATTCTCCAACTACTGAAGATGCCCTCTCCAGTGGGACATGAGACGGATGGCCCAAAGGCAGAGACCAAAGGCCAGCACCAGGCCCAGCCAGGAACCCCACACTGGAAACAGGACAGTTCCCACTTGCACCGACGACTGCGTGACCAGTCGAATCAAATGCAAAGTGCCAACCAGTCCAAAAATCATGGCAGAGATCAGCAAATAGTTTCTTTCAGTCATGGCTCAAACCTCTCTGATGTAGCGAGTTCAGAATTAGAGGCGATCGCGCTTCGTTTTATCCGCAGTTTATCCGTGCTTTAGTTTATCCGTGCTTTATCTGTACTGTAGCTGCCTGTCTAGAAGCTGTCTGTCCAGAAGCTGCACGTCTAGATGCACGTCATACTTTAATGTTGAATCAAATTTGGGAAACTGGCTGAAGATTGCCCGACTTTGCAACAAATAGTGATTTTTTCGGGCGATTTTTTAGCTAAATAACTTAACTTAACCTGTCCTACAGTGTCAGACCAATACCCATCCCTTCATTAAAACCTTTCGCATGAATGTTGCATGAATGCTGTTTTGAAGATGTGAGGTTTGAGGATGTGAGGTGCGCTGTCGGGCGGCAGTGCCGCGCAGCCGATTCATCCATACGATCTATTCGATAGTTTGAGCCGCGCCCATCTAGATTTATACCCTTCCTCTAAGTTTTTTAAGGGGTGTGCTAGGGTAAATCAAACTCCAGGCACAGGATTTCTCTTCTCTCAGAGTTTATCTGTCTTAAATGTCTTAAATGTCTTAAATGTCTTAAATGTCTTACGGAGTGAGCCGTCTGGAGGGCGATCGCCCTGCGCTGCTCCAATTTTTCTCTAGTTTTTTATTCTGAAGTTTACGCCCCCAGCCGATGACTATTCTAAGCCAGACAGAATCTTATCAAACGCGAAAATCTTCCTCTATTAACCTTTCGCCTACCGCCCTCAACTCCTTATTAACTCGCAACACCTCACGTCGGTCGGCAGACGCGCTGCTGCGGGGGCCAAAGCCCACCGTCAACGCTTTTGAAGTGACGCTAGAACGCCTTGGCTCAGCCGTCAAAATGGGACTTTATGAACCCGGCGACCAGCTTCCGAGCGAACGGGAAATCGCTGAAATCATGGGCGTCAGCCGAGCAACGGTGCGAGAAGCGATTCGTCTGCTCACTGAACAGGGGATTTTGGTGGCGCGGCGAGGGCGCACGGGCGGCACCTTTGTTTCCAAGTCTCCCCTGCCCGAAACGCTGCAAAACCTAAGGGCACGTCTGAGCGCTAAAGGCTCCTCAGTGACCGAAATTCTCGACCATCGTCTCGTTGCCGAGTCGGGCGTGGTGGAGTTGGCTGCCCAGCGAGCCACCGATGCACAAAAGTGGGAACTACAAGCGTTAGTGGACGCAATGGAACAGGTGGAGGACTTTGCAGAATACCACAAGCTGGATACTCGCTTTCACCTGCTGATTGCCGCTGCCACCCAGACCGACCGTCTGACCTCGGTAGTGGCTGAAATTCATGCAGAACTGTCGGATCTGCTGACTGCCGCCCCCTACAGCAAAGCCCAGTGCCGCCACGCCAACGAGCAACACCAGGACATTTTGGACGCCATCTGCCTGGGACAAGCCACCCGTGCGCGGGCAAAAATCCAGGAACATATCCTGGCAACCAATAGCTTTTTGAACGGGCTGCTTTGAGCTAATGCTTGCCACTATTCAGGTGCTAAAGAACTTGAAAGAACCACCTGGAAAGGATTACCTGGAAAGGATCACTCAGAGCCAAGTTTTAGTTTTAACACCTTCCTAATCGGCTCCAGTCTACGAACAGGCAGCACTCAGTTTTTGAAACTTTGCAGGGGGCTGGACGCTTTGTAGCCTTGATAACGGATTTGCATGGCGCGACCGCATAATTTTAGGTGTCAGCTTTAATTGGCATAAAATCATACCTTTTGTTGCAGTAGCCATGATTGCAACCGGGTCATGGTGGCTATGGTGATTACGCTTCAGCGTTCAGTTATTGCACTCCAGCGTTCATAGTCGTCAGTCATTGTTTTGATATTTGGTTGAGTACTGATTGGGTACTGATTGGGTACTGATTGGGTATTGGAGGCTCCGAAATTGTGTCACTTCTATTCCTGTTTATGGTCGATCGAGTGAGTGCGGTTCCATGTCATTCTCATAACCATTTCTTAACAGTTTCTTGACAATTTTCTGGCAATTTCTTGGCGATTTTGGGGCAATTAGCAGTCAGAGTGTTGAGTTTTTCTTGAGTTTTTCTATGGACACAGTTCTTGCCAAGCTCTTGTTCAATGCAGAGGTTCTGAGAGAACAAAAATAATTGGCGATCGCCCCTAATGTCACAGACATATACACAGCAGTGAACTGTACGACGAACCGAGCGATGAACAGGATGGTGATGGTGTGACGCATAACTTATTACAGGATTTGCTCATTGGGGGCGATCGCCTGCCATCCACATCCGGACAATATACAGAGCTGATCGACCCGTTTACCGGGGAAGCCTGGATCAAGGTCGCGGCGGCAACGGCCGACGATGTGGATCGGGCGGTGCAGGTGGCGGAACGAATGCGGCCGACCTGGCGCAAGGTGAATAGTCGCGATCGCACGCAAATGTTGCTGAAGCTGGCAAACCTGATTCGCCAAAATCTAGAGCCGCTGGCCCAACTGGAAAGCCGCAACGTGGGCAAGCCCATCCGCGACGCCCGCGATGAGGTGAACCTGGCGGCCGACTGTTTTGAATACTACGCCGGAGTGGTCAATAAAGTCGGCGGACAAACCATTCCCGTCGCCGCTGCGGGCACCCATCTCACTTTCCGGGAACCGATCGGCGTTTGCGGGCTGATTGCCCCGTGGAATTTCCCCATCGCCATCACCGCCTGGAAAGTCGCCCCCGCCCTGGCCATGGGCAATACCCTGGTGCTGAAACCCGCCACCCAAACGCCGCTCACCGCGCTGCGGCTGGCGGAACTGGCGCTAGAGGCGGAGATTCCAGCGGGCGTGCTGAACGTCGTGCCGGGTGCGGGGTCGGTGGCAGGCGAGGCGCTGCTGCGGCATCCGCTGGTGCGAAAAATTTCTTTTACAGGCTCCACTGAAATCGGCGCGCATGTCATGCGGACGGCGGCGGACGACATCAAGCGCGTGACGCTAGAACTGGGCGGCAAGTCTGCCAATCTGGTATTTGCTGATGCCGACCTGGATCTGGCCGTGCCCAAGGCAATGTGGAGCGTGCTGGGCAACGCGGGGCAAGACTGCTGCGCGCGATCGCGCCTGCTGATCCAGCGCCCAATTTACGACGAGTTTTTGCAACGCCTGACCCAACAGTTTCAGGCGCTCAAACTTGGCGCACCGCTCGACGAAAGCACCGAAATCGGCACGCTCATTTCCACCCAGCAGCGCGATCGCGTGTTGGACTACATCGCCCTGGGGCAGCAGGAAGGCGCAACCCTCCTCTGCGGCGGCACCGTGCCCACCGCTCTACGCCCTGATGAACACCCTCAGCGCGCACTATGATGCCC
>RFIF01000408.1 GCA_003695655.1 Cyanobacteria bacterium J069 | reverse complement strand
CCGGGGAACGGTACGGGAGCCGGTAGATTGGGCGGGCTACCCGCAGGGCTATCCGCCGGCAGCGGGAGCTGGCTCACAGGACTGCGCCGCATCGGTGGAGCGGTGAGGTCGCCCAACATCGCCAGGGGATTGCTCGCCACCCTCCAGGTTTGGCTGTCAAGCTGGCGCTCGACCGGGAGCGGGTCTGGGCGATCGCCCGCTGCGGATGCTTGAACGGCCGGCTCGCGAAGCGAAAGAGACGACGGCATCACTTCTGGCAACAGCGCCTCAAAGGCGGGAGCCGCCGTATCCAAAAGTTTCCAATTGCTGGCGCTGGGTGGCGTGGAGGCGGTTGCAAAAACGGATTCGACCGGGGAGCCGGGCAAATCTGGAGGCAGCAGGTGCCCCGGTTCTAGGGCGGCTGAAAATTCTGATGGGGGAAGGTCGAACGAGTCAACTCTAGCGGCTGCCACATCCACCGCCAGCGGTTCTCCTAGACTGGCAGCCCGGTAGCTTGTTTCCCCCGCCTCTGGCAGGGCGGGCGGTGCTGTGACGCGCTGGCGTCGAACGGGTCGAGAAAGACGGGAAGGGCGATCGCCCGTTGAGCGGGGCTGGCGGTCGGTGGATTCTGGCGATGCGACTCGATCGATTGCGACGCGATCGGTCGCAACTCGATTAGCAATGCTCACCACGTCCGTCCGAGTGCCGCTCCGACGGGCTGCTGGGGCTGCCGGTGCTAGAGGAGTTGCGTCCGTTCCAGAGGGACTAGCCAGTGCCGACAGCCTACCAAACGCCTCCGGCAAAGGCGCAGGGGAGGAATTGCTGCCTGTCTGGGGTGTGTCCGTCTGGGGTGTGCCGGTCCGAGATCTTTCGGTCTGAAGGGGGTGCCGCCGCAATGCCGGACGGGCCTGGGCTGCCGGGGATGCAGTAGCCTTCTGCCGCAACGACCAACTCACATCGGGCGGTGCTGCCGACAGGCTGGGGGGTTCAGATGATGTCGCCAGCAAATTGGCATCAACAGAAGACCGCTCGCGCATTTGAGACAGAGCGGCGGCGGGTGCAATATCGACGATCGCAGCAGGCGGGGGTGGGAAGCTAGGGGGCGGAACCGGAACGGGCATACACAGCTAAAACTTTAAGTCCAACAATCAGGTCAAACAAGCAGCCCTGAATGCGAGCAGCCCTGCGGGTCGGTCAAGATCCGTTGACGACGCTTCCCACGATTGAGTGCCCTGCCGCGACTCAGGCCGCAACCGAGGCTGCGACGGCGGGCAGGAAGTGTTATTCGATGTCTCGCCGATTGGGGTTGCGTGAGGGGTCGTTGGACAAGAAGCCAAACACGAACAGGCTCACAAAGAATAGCACGACGATATAAACCACAACTTTAAGCGTCAGCATGGATATCCTGGCGGTGTTTCAAAAACAAGCTCCATTATCATATCGAAACGATGTCCCCTTTTTCCGAATCCGGGTTGGCCCACTTTTGCTCGGCTTGGATGCCAGGGTGAGGGAGTTCCATTCAGACCAGATGATTCGGCGATCGCCCTGTAGGGGGGTGTGTAAGTTCCAGGGGGCAGCATCGATCAAGTCCGTTGGCAGAATTGCAGAAGTCTTCTGCTACCAAATTTGCGTCCTATTGGGGTTCCAGAGTTTCTGTCTATAGGGCGATCGCCCATCGCCAGTAAAATCCTCTCGTATAAATCATTTGACCCTGTAGGCCTGAGACGAATCATCTGGGCTACAGTCTTATTGAACATCGCTCCTGTGCAACTGTGAATTCACCTGAGCCAAATCCCGCGCC
The DNA here is from genome assembly GCA_003695655.1 of Cyanobacteria bacterium J069. Classification (GTDB taxonomy): domain Bacteria; phylum Cyanobacteriota; class Cyanobacteriia; order Elainellales; family Elainellaceae; genus Thermoleptolyngbya. The sequence goes on along the minus strand of RFIF01000408.1, from coordinate 4,928 downwards.
GCAGCCGCCCAGACCGCCCCGCAGGCGGATTCGCTTGGCCTGGCGACCTGTTGCCCTCGGTTTGGGGCTGGTGGCCCTGGTCGGTGGTGGCTTTGGGGTGATTTGGGTGCGCGGTTTTTTGCGCAACGACCTAGCCCCACTGCTATCCACTACGCTGAGCAATTCACTGAATCGCCCGATCGAGGTGGGGCCGCTGCAAGGTCTTCGGATCAACTGGCGCGGGCAGGGCGAAATTGTGTTTGGCGAGTCGTCTCTGCCGCCGACGGATACAGATGGCGATCGCGCCACCGTGCAACAGGTAGCGGCCCGCTTCAATCTGCTAGACCTGCTCCAGCGCCGACTGGGGCTGACGCTGACCCTGCGCAACCCAGATATCTTTCTCGAGCAGACAGATGATGGAGAATGGATTGCTATAGAGCTAGACGAAAGCGAGGGAGAGCCGCCCGTCAAGGTCGAGCTGCGGCAAGTTTTCGTGGAAGAGGGTCTGGTGACGGTGGCTCCCTCGGCGCAACTGATGCTTGAGGCTGAAAAGCCGGGCGTACGGCCTGATTCTGATCTGTCGGTGCAGTTGCGTCAGGTAAATGGTGAGGTCAATCTCGACCCCCTGGAAATTGCTGATGCCAGCGGCATTCCTCAGGAAGGGCAAACGATCCGCTTTGACGTGACTGGCAAACCGGGGCGGGGCGGAGAGTTGCGGCTGCGCGGCGAAGGCGTCACCGTGCCTACTCTTCGGCTCAACCTGGGAGTGCAGGCGGATGGCGTGTCGGTGGAAGACGTGGGGGCGCTGCTGGCAATGCCCGTGGCGCTGGAGGCGGGGCGACTCTTTTCTAACCTGGAACTGCGGTTTGCTGATGGGACGGTGTCCGGGTTCAACGGCACGGCGCGACTGGCGGAGGTGGATTTGGCGATCGCCGATGTGCCCAAGCGCATTACCCAAGCCGGGGCACAACTGCGACTGCGCAATCGGCTAATCACCATCGAAGACGGGCGCGTGGTCTATGGCACGATTCCCGTGGCGGTAAATGGCACCTACGACCTGCGAGAGGGCTACAACCTGGCCGCTCGCCTCCGCAATGTGGATGTGCAGCAAATTGAAGAAACTGCTGATGTATCGACAGAGGTGCCCCTGGCTGGGGCGTTTGATGCCGACGTAACGGTCGTGGGGCCGCCGGATGGCCCAGTGGTGGCGGGGACGGTGCGCAGCAGTCGCCGTCTGTTGGTGGATAAGGTGGCGATCGATCGCTTCAGCACGCGCTTTACGCTGGCGGATGAGCGCGTCAACCTGGAGGATCTGATAGCGCAACTTCCGAGTGGCGGGGTGGTCACGGGTGGTGGCGTGCTGGGGTTGGGCGAACAGGCGACAGTGCGGGCCCAATTTCAGGCGCGGAATTTACCAGCAGATGCCCTGGCGCTGGCCTATGGGGCGTCGCTGCCGCCTGAGATCGTATTGGGCCGGGTCAACGCGGCGGCGCAGATAGACGGGCCGTCCAATGCGCTGCGGACGGCGATTCAGTGGCAGGCAGCGCAGGCGACTTATCCAGCGCGGGGAGAATTGCTGATTGCGGGCGATCGCCTGCGGTTGCAAAACACCATGCTAGAAGTCGCAGGCGGGCGCGTCAATGCCGAAGGCGAACTCGTTCAGGGGCGCTGGCAGGCGGTGGTGCGCAGCCAAGGCGTGGGGCTGCGGCAGTTTTCCTCCGAGCTGACGGGCGTGCTGGATGGCACGGTGCGGCTGGCGGGCACGCTGGATAATCCCTCGCTGGCAGGCATCCGCGCCGAGGGCGACCTGCGCCTGTCGGAGGGAGTGTCGCTGCTGACGGGGCCGCTGACGGCTAATTTTCGCTGGCTGGGCGATCGCCTCCAGCTCGACCGCGCCGCCGCCCCCGGTTTTCGCGCCAGCGGCACCGTGCTAACGCGCACTACGGGCAACACGCCCGCAATTTCTAGCTTTGACCTGGCGCTGGATGTGCAAGACTTTGACCTGAATCGGCTGCCCGTGACGCTGCCGGACCAGGTGCAGGTGGCCGGGCGAACCGACTTTTCGGGACGGGTGACGGGCACACCCAGCGCTCCCAATGTGGACGGGCAACTGGCGCTGAATGGGCTGACGGTCAACCAGGTGCCGTTTGACCCGCGCCTGGCTGGGCCAGTGCAGTTTGCCACGGGGCAGGGCCTGCGCGCCAATCTGACCGGGCGACGCGACCAGATTGCGCTCGATCTGGATGGTGAGTATCTGCCGCGCTCATTTTTGCTGGTGCGCGATCAGACGCGGGCAGCAGGAACCCGGCGCAATCGCACGCTCCAGACCACTCTGGAAAACCTGCCGCTCGACTGGTTTGCGCTGGCTCCGGCGGCAGAGCTGGGGCTAGGCCCCGTCTCTGGAACGATCACCGCCAGTGCCGATGTCAACCTCGACACCTTTGCCACCGATGGTGAAATCACCGTTGACCGACCCGGTATTGGCCATCTGATTGCCGAACGGTTTACGGGCTTAATCAGCTATCGCAATAACCGCGTATCGCTAGAGCAGGGCAACTTGGCGCTGGCGCTGCCCCGAGAGCGCAATCAAGTTGTGGAGGGCTATAGCACCCTGCAACTGGCAGGCAGCGCTACGCTCACGGATGACCCGCAGTTTGAGGCGACGATCAAAACCGACAACGCCCGCATTCAGGATGTGCTGAACACGCTGCGCTGGTATGACTTTGCCGACGTGGCGCGGGGATTGCGGCAGCCCCCCACCGCCGCCTCGACAGACTTAGACACAGTGCCTATACAAACGGGCGATCGCACAGTTTATCAGCAGCTCCAGCGCTATTCCGAAATTTTGGCGCTGCTAGATCTACAAAAACAACAGTTCGCGGCTGCCAACCCCCTGCCCAGCCTGTCAGAGCTGCAAGGCAACTTTGGGGCTACGCTCAATCTTTCTGGCTCAGCCCGATCGGGCATCGATGCGGAGTTTGATCTAAGGGGCGAAAGTTGGCAATGGGGGCAGTTCAACGCCCAGCAGGTGATTGCCCAGGGCACCTTCCAGGACGGCGTGCTAGAGGTGCTGCCGCTGCGGCTGGGGTCTGACGATTCCTTTGTGAGTTTTACTGGCCAGTTCGGGGCGGAGCAAATCTCCGGCCAGTTTGAGGCCCGCTCAGTGGACATTACGCCGCTGCAAGGCATCGTGCGGTTGCCCATCAGCGTGGCGGGCGTAGTCGATGCCAATGCCTTTTTGCAGGGCAGCCTGGGCAACCCAGAGGTGCGGGGTGAGGTGATTCTACCAAAGGCGGAAATTCAGCAGCAGCCAATTCTCGGGGCCAGGGCCCTGTTCAGCTATGTGGATGCGCGGGCACGGGTGATTGGTCAAATGAACGTGAGCGAGGCGGAGCCGCTCAACCTGCGGGCTGATATTCCCTATGCGTTTGACTTTATGGAAGTGTCGCCTGATAGCGAGGAAATCGCCATCGATGTAGATGTCAAAAACGAAGGCTTGACCATGCTTAGCCTATTTACCAACCAGGTAGCCTGGGAGGGGGGCGAAGCCGATGTCAATCTCAATATTCGCGGCACGCTGAGCCAGCCTCTGGTGACGGGTGCAGCCGAGTTTAATGGAGCATCCATGTCGGCGATCGCCCTACCAGAACCGCTGACCAATATCACCGGCCGCGCCCAGTTCAACACCAGCTTCATTGACGTAGAAGGGATTCAGGGCCAATTCCGCCAGGGAGAAGTCGTGGCGCGGGGGGTGCTGCCTATTTTTGACCCCGACGATTTCCCCAGGGATGTCCTGAATGGCGAAACCGTCGAGCGCCAGCCGCTGACAGTCAACCTCAACCAGCTTGTGCTGAACCTGAAGGGTTTATATAGCGGCGGTGTGGATGGTGTCGTGCAGATTGCCGGGACGGCGCTGGCTCCGCGCATCGGCGGCGACATTACCCTCACCAACGGGCGCGTCCAGCTACTCAGCGGCGACGCCCCCCCGCCCGAAGACGCAGAGGTCGCCGTCAACCCCAACGACATCACCAGCCCGCCCCGATTCGACGATTTGCGCCTGAACCTCGCTCGGGGGCTTCGGATCACGCTCGATCCGCTGCTGGATTTTTTGGTGGCAGGCGAACTGCGGGTCAATGGTACGATTCAGGCACCGCGCCCGGAAGGCCGGCTGCAAGTGCAGCGGGGTATTGTCAACCTGTTCACAACGCAGTTCAATCTAGTGCGGGGCTACGACAATATCGCTGAATTCAACCCGCAGCGCGGGCTAGACCCCTTTTTGCAAGTGCAATTGGTGACGTCGGTGCCGGAAGTGACCCGCACCCCCGTTACCAATTCCAGCGGAGCCGCCGAGATTAACGAAACCCTGGTGACGGACTTGGGCAGCCTCAGCAACGTGCGCGTTGTCGCGACGGTAGACGGCTACGCCAGTGAGATGTTTGAAGGATTCATCACGGGAGCTGATACCTTCGCCCTTACCAGCAGCCCCGCTCGCAGCGACAGCGAAATCATTGCCCTGATTGGCGGCGGCTTTGTGAACACGCTGGGCCAGGGCGACAGTACGCTGGCGATCGCCAACTTGGCAGGCTCAGCCCTCCTGCCTGGCATCCAAGGCGTGATCAGCGAAGTGCTGGGGCTGTCAGATTTTCGCCTGTTTCCGACGCTGCTGCCCTCCGAAAATAGCTCCAGCACCACTCTGGAACTGGCCGCCGAGGCCGGCATCGATCTGTTTGGAACCGATTTATCCGGCTCGGTGCTGGCCATTCTCACGGCCGACGCGCCCATCCAGTTCAACTTGCGCTATCGCATCAACGACCAGTTCCTGATCCGGAGCTACATCGACACCGACGGCGGCACAGGGGCGCTGCTCGAATTTGAGACGCGGTTTTAGGGGTGTTGGAGTGTTGGAGTGTTGGGGTGTTGGAGTGTTGGGGTGTTGGAGTGTTGGGGTG
>RFIF01000407.1 GCA_003695655.1 Cyanobacteria bacterium J069 | reverse complement strand
GTGTATTTGCAGGCATTGGTCAGCAACTCCGTCAAAATACGCTCCAAATAAGCCGGATCGGTGACCAGCGGCGGCAAGTTGGCAGCCACCCGAATCGCGAGCTGCTGCTGCTTTGCCCGAGACTCCTCGATAAACGCTTCGGCAACGTGCGGAATCCAAAGTTCAAGATTGACCTCGCTCGGCAGCAGTGGATCGACTTCGGCATCCAAATGGGACAAATCGAGCAGGTCATTAATCAGGGCTGATTCACGCTGACATTCTTCCTGCAAGATCTGGAAATAGCGGGTAATGGGGTTAGCGCGATCGCTCAAAATGCCCAGCCGATTGAGGTGAATCTCAAGAAGCTGAATCGACATTTTGATGCCTGCAATCGGGGTGCGTAGCTCGTGAGACACCGTGCTGAGAAAGTCGTCTTTGAGGCGGTTAAGCCGCTCTAGCTCTTCGACTTGGGCTTGGGATGCTTGATAGAGTCGGGCCTGGCGGATGGCGATCGCACATTGCGTAGCTACCTGCTGCACCAGGCGAATTTCCGCTTCGTTGAAAAAATGTTCTCGCTCACGAAAGAGCCAAATATCTCCCAAAATGCCCTGATCATCAAACACCGGAAACGCCAAGATCGCAAAAGACTTCGAGAGTTGCCGAATGGGGTCTGGTTCAGTCTGACAAAACTGAAACGATAGCCCAGACAGCAATTGTCGATATAGATCGGGCTTGTCGGAAAACTGCACGACCTGCCCCTCAGCGCTAGGAAACCGAGTCGTATATTCATAGCCAATGATGCTGGTTTGCAGATCGGTGATATAAATCGCCGTGCCGCAGCAGAGAATATCGGGCAACCCCCGACCCACTTCATCCACCACACCTTGCAAAATTTGCATTTCGTCTAGACTGTCACGCACCTTGTCCGTAATTCGCTTGAGCAGCGCCTCAAACTCAAGCGCCTGCTGAAGCTGGGCCGTGCGCTGCTGCACCTGATGCTCCAGCGCATCGTTAAGCCGCTGCACTGATTGATATAGTCCAGCCTGGTGAATGGCGATCGCCAACTGATCCACCACTGCATCAACTGTTTCCAGCTCCCAATCCTGCCACTGTCGAGACGGCTGCTGATAATTGAGCGACAGCGATCCCCACACCCGCAGTTCTGACGCTGCCGACTCAGGCAGACCAATGCGCGGAATCGGCACTAGCATCCAAACCCCCGGAAAATCTGCCGCAAAAGGCGGGTTAACTTCGTCTGGCTGGCTTGACAGACTAGCCACATGCATTACCTGGAGTTGTTTTAGCCCTGCTGCCAGTGGATTATTGGCATCAGGAATAACTAACCCCCTGGCATCGGGCAGGTCGGGGCGGCTGCGATAGCTACACACGTTAATCCAGCAGGCCTGAGCTGGCACATAGCGCACCAGTTCTGCCCGATCGAGCCGCAGCATCTCGCCGATCGCCGTCGTAGCATTTTCAAACACGGTTTGTAAATCCAGAGAGTTGCGAACTGCCTGCACCATCTGGTTAACCAACTGTTCTTTTTGAGCCTGCTGCTGGGTCTGCTGATACAGCTCGGCTTGGGAAATGCCGATCGCCAGTTGGGTGCTGAGCTGTTGCAACAAATCTTCGCTGAGCGCATCCCATTGGCGGGGCTCGTGGCATTGGTGCGACACTAGCAGCCCCCAAAGCCCCTCCTGCACCACAATTGGAATCACCAGCACTGCCCGCACCTGTAGCTCGGTCAGCAACTCTCGATAGCAGTCCGACAGATCATCGCGCTGCACATCGTCAACTCGATGAATCCGCCCACCCAGGTAAGGATGCGTCGCTGGCAACGTCAAAGACTGGGTAAAACAGGGGTCATGAATGACTCGGCTAAGCAGCGACAGGGTGGCATCGGCGACCGACTCGGCTACAACCGCACCGCTCCAGTCGGGCTGAAACTGGTAAATCAGCACTCGATCGACTGCGAGAAACTGCCTCACCTGCTCAACCGTGGCATTAAGCATAGTCTGGAGGTGAAGCGACTGGCGGATGGTTTGCGCCAAGCGGGTGATGAACCGTTCTCGCTCGATCGCCTGCTGCTCGGTGGCGAGGGTGTGCTGCATGTCGGCTAGCGATCGCCCAGCCCTGGCTTCTTCGCGGGTCAGCTCTCGCAAAATGGCGATGTGATAGTCGGGCGCAAGCCCATCGGCGATCGCCCGATATTCCACTCGGCGCAGACTGCCATCCGATCTCCTGATTAGGGTCTGTCCGGCAGTTTGGCGATCGCGCCAGAGCTGCGCCCAAGCCGTTTCAAAATCGCATTCTGGCGGCACAAAATCTTGCAGCCGCTGCTGACACAGCGCCTCAACCGACAGGCCAATTAGCTCACTGGCCGCCCGATTAGCCAGCAGACAGCAGCCCGCCCCGTCAAACACCAACACCGCATCAAAAGACAACCCAAAAAGGGCTTGAAACGGTAGATCGTTTGCAAGTTCGGCTAGCAAGTTAGAAGGCAAATTTCCGACGCATCCCTCATCTGCGGACTGACGGTTAGGAAAACCCGTAACAGCGTCGCCAGAATCAGAAGGCGGCATGGACTGTTTAGGGTTCATGTCCCTACTATGGCTACGACCGACTATGTTTGGAATACAGCGCTGGAAGATAACTCATGTCTCTCACTTACCCCGGTTATGCTAGTTCTGCCTACACCTAACCGTTAAATTTACAGAATTAGGTGTAAATTAAGCGCCAGATTCTCAGCGCCAAATTCTCAGTGCCAGATTCTCAGTGCCAGATTCTCAGTGCCAGATTCTCAGAGGATGTTTGAAAAGGTACCGTCTGTGACGTTAAACCAGCGATCCCCCCTTAGCACCCTTAAAAGGGGGAAACCGCCGTAAAGTCGCCCTTTTTCCTAGCGGCGCGGCGCGTCAGTGCGGGGATTTAGGGGAATCTTGCACGCCTTGCTGTAAATAAAAAGACTTTTCAAACGTCCTCTCAGTGCCAAATTCTCAGTGCCAGATTCTCAGTGCCAGATTCTCAGTGCCAGATTCGAGAGCAGCAACTCTGGCGATTCATCCAAGCAAATGAAACCAAAATGAAACCAAGCTGCTCCAGCGTTAGAAGCGCAGATTGTCATAGTTGTACTATCAGACCAGATCTGAACCCATTGAAAAACGCAATCATATCTGCAAGCATGACACGCTAAATCTGCGCATTGGCACAACTAGATTACTCCGATGTTTCTCCTATTTGTAAAGGGACAAAACAATGAGAATACAGACTGAAATAACATCCTAGACCTTTTGGGAGAATTTCTATTTCCGTCAAGCTTCCACTTTAGAAAGTGACCCTCTAAACGTCCATAGACAGAATTAGAGAACTTTTTCCTCAATCCCCGTAGCGACCTCATTCAATTGAGTATTTTTACGATTCCGTTTTGCGTCTTACAGCATCCAGGATTGGGCTATCGCTGTTGATCGCTGTTGTATCGCTGTTGTTGGAGGGTGCGTGATGGAACTGGAGCCAGTTTTTCTCAGCGCAGTGCTGGTGTTGGTGCCCACAATTTGTCTGTTGGTCTACAACCGGATTTTAATTGGTTAACTGCTGTCTCTTGCCCAGGCTGTCTCTTGCAAATAGCTGCAATTTATCCCGCCCGCTCTTCATCCCGAAAATCCTTAAAACCCAGGGCATTTAGAGCGATCGCCTGCGCCTGCGCCATCTGCCCGTAGGTAAAAACATAGGGTACATCGTCCGGCAACTGTGGCAAAAACTGCTCCAGGATATAGGGACTGCCATAGACCACTAGCCCTGCCAACTGGCTGGTTTCGAGTAAGTGCTGAAACCAGCCCGCTGCCCGCTGGCTCAGTCCGGCGCTGCCGCGAAACGGGTTGCCCCGCACAAATAGCTGCAAAAGCGTTGGACTGGGCGACTTTTCCTGAAGCGCGATTTCCTGGCTCGGCGTGTGCTGGTCTACCATTTCCACACGAAAGCCGCGCTGGCGAGGCAGGGCGATCGCCGGAGCGGTGCGGGTCAAAAACTCACGCTCTAGCACGTCGTCCAGCACAATCAGCGTGCGGGGCTGATCTGTCGGAGTCAACCGATTGAGTTGAGCCGCTGGCGGCAGGTGAATCTGCATCGACGCTTCTAAAATTTTGGCGGAAAGGGCCTGGGTCGCCGGCTGGGCAAGGGTTTCCAGCAGTGGCTCTATCTCCAGCCCGACCGGCGGCAGGGTTTCCCAGGCGTGAGACGTGTCGCCCGTAGGCATCTGGGGACGCAGCTTTTCCTTTGCCTGCCGAATGCGCGCCAGGGAATCTTGAATCCGCTCTGGGGCAATGCGCCCTGAGGTGACCGCATCGCACACTGCCCGAATCGCTCCTTCCGGGTCGGCCGGCATCAACAAAATGTCGGCTCCCGCTTCCACCGCCAGCACGGCGGCTTCGTTGGGCCCATAGTGATTGGCGATCGCCCCCATTACGAGCGCATCGGTAGACACCAGCCCCGTAAACCCCAAACGATCGCGCAGTTGCCTGGTCAAAATCCGGTGCGACAGGGTGGCGGGCCACTGGTCATCCAGCGCCGGAATCAGCAGGTGGGCGCTCATCACGGAATCGACACCCTGGGCGATCGCCGCCTGGAAGGGTGGCAGCTCAATTTGCTCTAATCGCGCCAGCGAATGCGACAGCAGCGGCAAGTCCAGATGCGAATCGGTGGCAGTGTCGCCGTGGCCTGGAAAGTGCTTGGCGCAGGTCAACACAGGGAAACGCTGTGTGCCCTGGATAAACGCAGTCGCCAGCTTGCTGACGATTTCCGGCGTGTCGCCAAAAGCGCGTACGTTAATCACCGGATTAGCCGGGTTGTTGTTCACATCCACCACCGGAGCCAGCACCCAGTTGAGTCCTACAGCCAGAGACTCCTGCGCCAGCGCTGCGCCCATCGCTTCGGCATACTGCAACGCAGCAGGCAAATCCCGTTTAGCAATGTCGCCCAGCGCCATCGGCGGCGGCCACCAAGTCGCGCCCGCAAACCGCTGCCCGACACCCTCTTCCACATCAGCCGCAATCAGCAGCGGTAGGTCGGCCCAGGACTGGAGCATGTGCGATCGCCCCGCCAGTTCCACCGCGCTGCCACCCAGCAAAATCACGCCGCCCACGCCCAGGTTTTCCACCCAGTGGCGGAGCGTCTGCCCTGGCGGCTCCCAGGCAGGATATTGAATCTGATGGTCAAACCAGTAGCCAGATGCCCGCACGACAACCATCTGCGCCACCTGCTGGGGCAGCGACAGATCTTCCCACTGCGGGCGAAGCTGCGATCGAGTTGTCATGGGTGGGGATTAATCTTTGGCGCGGATCGAGTCGTCGTCCTCATCCAGCTCGTCGTCTAGCTCGTTGTCGAATTCGTCATCAAACTCGTCGTCGAATTCGTCGTCAAAGTCATCCTCGAAGTCGCCCTCTAGCGGCCCGGCAGCCCTGCCATCCGGGCGATCGCCCACGACGGGCACAACCGCTTCCAGATCATCGGGCTTGCGCTCGGCACTGAGGCGGTTGATCAGCGACAGCACTTGCGTCCCGCGTTCGATCGAGCGGTCTTCTACAAACACCACCTCCGGCGTGCGGCGCAGGCGGACTCGCTGACCCAGGGTGCTGCGGACATAGCCTGTGGCCGATCTCAGCCCAGCCATCGTTTCGGCGCGGGCCTCATCGGTGCCATAAATGCTGACGAAAATCTTGGCGTGCTGCAAATCGCCCGACACGTCCACATCGGTGACGCTGACCATGCCCACGCCCACGCGATCGTCCTTGATGCCGGAGATGAGCAGTTGGCTCACCTCGCGCCTAATTAATTCTGCTACGCGGGAAACCCGCCGATCGGTTGCCATAGGTTTTGGGAGGGGTCAGGTTTCAGGGGTCAGGTTTCAGGGGTCAGGTTTCAGGGGGTCAGGTTTTACTACCTGGCACCTGACACCTAGCACCTGATCCCTAAAGCTCCAGCATAGCGCGGAGGGTGAAGGCGATGAACGCAAAGCCAGAGGCAAGCAGGAGGGACGTGGCGATCGCCGTGGAAGGCTTTTGAAACAGCGGCAGCAGCGGTTGCAAAAAGGTGTAAAGCACCCCCAGCGAGAAGCTAATCAAATAGCGCGGGTAGCGAGAAACGTTTGTAAAAAATTCTTGCATAGGGTTTGGCAATAAGAAAATGCGCCGAAATTTTCCTCGTCATCTATTCTAATGGGTAATTTCATCTGCACTCGCGCCGTTCCCCCGCATAGTTCCTTGGTTACTACTGTCTCGCCCACCCTCTTGCCACGCCCTTTTCTCAAATGGGCCGGCGGCAAGGGACAACTAATTTCGCAATATCTCCCCTACTTTCCTGATTCGTTTGAGAACTATCACGAGCCGTTTTTGGGGGGCGGCGCGATTTTTTTTCGGCTGCAACCTGCGCAGTCTGTGCTGATGGACATCAACGACGAGTTGGTGAACGTCTATCGCTGCGTACGCGACTGCGTGATGGAGCTGATTGTGCTGCTGGAAGCGCATCAGCGTCACCACAGCCAGGACTATTACTACTGGATGCGGAGCCACCCTGGCACGACGGATGTGGAGCGGGCGGCGCGGCTGATTTATCTGAACCGCACCTGCTTTAACGGACTCTATCGGGAAAACTCGCGGGGTCAGTTTAATGTGCCAATGGGGCGCTACAAAAACCCCAAAATTTGCCATGTGGAACTGCTGCAAGCGGCGGCGATCGCCCTGCGTCAAACTGAACTGTTGGCCCATCCCTTCGAGATGGTGCTTGAGCGCGCCCACACGCCGCAGGATTTTGTCTATCTCGACCCGCCCTACTACCCCATCAGCGCCACCAGCCGCTTTACGTCTTATAACCGCTACGCCTTTAACCGAGAAGACCAGATTCGCCTGCGAGACGTGTTTACGGAGCTGGCGCGGCGCGGCGTCAAGGCGATGCTGTCCAACTCCGACTGTGAGTTTATCCGCGATCTTTACGCTGACTTTCCGACTCACACCATCACGGCAAGCCGCTCCATCAACTCCAACGCCCGACGCCGGGGCAAGATTAGCGAGGTGCTGGTGACTTCGTATTAAACGTTGGGCACATTGGTTGGGCACATTGGGCGAAATTTTAGAGTGCACGCGCCGGAGGATGTGTCAGAACTCTAAACCCTCAAATCCAAAACCCAAAATCTATCTAGAATCTGCTCAACAAAATCGGGCTTTGATGCTGAAATAGAAGCATGGGGCTGACAAGGCGCGAATTTTTAGTGCGAAGCAGTGGGGCGATCGCCATCGGTGGGGCGGCCGCAGGCGGTCTGTGGGCCTGGGGCGATCGGGCGGGGCGGGTGCTGGCTGCGCCGACTTCGCGCAAGCTGGCCCTGCTAGTCGGCATTAGCCAATATGCCGAGTCGGTGAGCGACCTGCCCGCCGTCAAGGGCGGCCTGCTGCCAGGAGCGCTGACGGATGTAGAAATGCAGCGCCAGGTGTTGCAGCATCGCTTTGGCTTCCAGCCTGCGGATATTTTGACCCTGACGGATGACCAGGCGACCTGGGAAGGGATCACCGATGCGTTCCAAGCCCACCTGCTGGCTCAGGCAAGACCGGGGGATGTGGTGGTGTTCCACGTCAGCGGGCTGGGCAGCCGGGTGCGGTCGGCGGCTGATCCCGCGCAGATTTTGAATAGCATTGTGCCGAGCGACGGGGTGCTGCCGACCAGCGACTCGGCGGCGATCGGGGACTTGACC
>RFIF01000406.1 GCA_003695655.1 Cyanobacteria bacterium J069 | reverse complement strand
TGTCTTTCTTCGCTTTTGCCAGTTCCTCTATGCCCAGCCGCATTCCTTCGTCGATGCAGGTGCCGCCGCTGGTTTTTAGCCGGTTGATTTCGCTCTTGACGCCGACGGGGTTTTCGATCACCTGGTTGGGCACCAGCACCTTCGCCTTGTGGTCAAACACGACGACCGAGAGGCGATCGCCCGGCGATAGGCTATCCACAATCTTCAGCGCCGCCTGTTTCACCGTTTCTATCGGGCGACCGTTCATCGAGCCGCTGTGATCCAAAATCAGGCAAAGGTTCAGCGGGGCTGAACGACCCAGCGAATTGGCGATCGCCGACATCGAAATCGCCAGTTGCCGCTGGCTGCTGGCCTGCGCCACATCCAAATTGGCATCACTCAGCGACGCTTGCAGACCCACTTTCATAGCCCAAGGCTCCAAAATTGCTGTAATTGCTGTGTCGAGGCGTGTTTAACAGTCGAAAGACTTGGAAAAGACTTTGATAAGAAGCATTTTTTAATTAAGCAAGAGGCGTTAATTAAGAGGCTTTTAGAAGAGGCTTTTAGAAAAATAATCCAGATCTCAGGGAATCCAACGGTGGCACGACATAAACGTTACGGAGAGACGTGGGGCGATCGCCACTTCGACTTTGCGCCTCCCCCCTACTCCAAGCCCAAAGCTCCCGATTCCGCAAATTCTCCCAATCTTTTTCGCGACTTCCCCCCAACTGTTGTCCCCATGTTGTCCCCATGCTGTCCCCATGTTGTCCCCATGCTGTCCCCAATTTTTTCCTAACAGCGGAGACTGGGGTTTCGCTCCGCCCGCCCTACTCTCACGCTGCGATGCCCCTCACGCTACTATGTTAGAAACAAGTTAGAAACAACGCGATTCATATACGAATTGCTCCACTAATACGAATTGCTCCACTACGAATTGCTCCAAGAATTGTTCCGGCAAGCGTCCAGGCGAGTTTGACCCTATGAGTTCATCGATTAAGGCTGTTCAGTCTAACTACTACTACGGGGATGCCTCCTATCGAACTCCCCCACCCGATCTGCCCTCGCTGCTGCTCAAAGAGCGCATCATTTACCTGGGGCTGCCGCTAGTCTCGTCGGATGACCTCAAACGTCAGCTTGGCGTCGATGTCACCAAACTAATCATCGCCCAACTGCTGTACCTTCAGTTTGACGATCCCGAAAAGCCGATCTATTTCTATATCAACTCAACGGGCACCTCCTGGTACACCAACGATGCGATCGGCTATGAAACCGAAGCCTTCGCTATCTGTGACACCATTGCCTACGTCAAGCCGCCCGTCCACACGATCTGCATCGGCCAGGCCATGGGCACCGCCGCCATGATTCTATCCGCAGGCACCAAGGGCTTCCGCGCCAGCCTGCCCCACGCCACCATCGTGCTCAACCAGCCGCGTACGGGCATGGGCCAGGCCCAAGCCACCGACATCCAGATTCGCGCCCGCGAAGTGCTGATCAACAAGCAAGCCACTCTGGAAATTCTGTCGCGCAACACGGGACAAACCCCCGAAAAAATCGCCAAAGACACCGATCGCATCTTTTACCTCAATCCCTACGAAGCCAAGGAATATGGACTAATCGATCGCGTCTTGGAAAGCGCTAAGGAACTGCCCAAGCAGATTCCGGCCTTAACCTAGCGGTGATGGAGTAATGGAGTGACGGGGTGACGGAGTGACAGGGTGTTCAGATTCCCCAATACTCCAACACTCCAGCACCCCATCACTCCCTAACCCCCCTCGCGTTAGCGTTGCGGAGCAACAACCCCTAACCCCTAACCCCTGCCCATGTCCGTAGATCCTGTCCTCCGAGTTCCTTACAACATCCCCGGTAGTCCCTACTGGCAGTGGATTAACATCTACACCCGCATGAGCCAGGAGCGGATTATCTTTCTGAATCAGCCTATTACCGATGGGTTTGCCAATTCCATTATCTCGGCACTGCTCTACCTGGATTCTCAAGATCAGGGCAAGCCGATTTACTTCTACATCAACTCCCTGGGCGACCCGGTGATGGCGGGCATGGGGTCGATGGAGGCGGGCATGATGTCGATCAATGCCGGGCTGGCCATCTACGACACCATGCAGCACGTCAAGTCCGAAATCCTGACGATTTGTATGGGGCAGTGTTTTGGCATGGCGACGGTGCTGCTGTCGGCGGGCACCAAGGGCAAGCGGGCCAGCCTGCCCCACACGATGATCGCCCTCGCCCATCCTCAAAGCGGCTCTCGCGGTCAGGCGACTGACATTGAGATCAACGCCAAAGAGGTGCTGGGCAAACAGCGCACGATCGTTGATTTGCTATCGGAAACCACCGGACAGACCTCCGAAAAAATTGCCCAAGACATGGATCGCATGTTTTACCTGACGCCGACCCAGGCGAAAGAGTATGGACTGATCGATCTTGTATTGGAAAGCCCGAAGAAGTTAGCAGCAGTCGGAAACTAGGGGCTGTTGCTCCGCAACGCTAACGCGGGGGGGTTAGGCAGCTTGCGACCTGACACTCCATCACCCCAGCACTCCGTCACTCCAACACTTCTATTTCTCCCTCATCCTTCATCCCTCCTAAGACCTATGCCTATTGGAATTCCCAGTGTCCCCTATCGTCTCCCTGGCGGCACGTTTGAGCAGTGGATTAGTATCTACGAGCGGCTGTTTCGGGAGCGGATTATCTTTTTGGCAGAAGAAGTAGACGATGGCATCGCCAATGCGATCGTCGCCTACATGCTCTATCTCGACTCGGACGACAACACTAAGCCGATTTATCTGTATATCAACTCGCCGGGTGGCTCGGTGACGGCGGGTATGGCGATTTACGACACCATGCAGCACATCAAGTCGGAAGTGGTAACGATTTGCGTAGGGCTGGCGGCGTCGATGGGTGCGTTCTTGCTGACGGCGGGGACGAAGGGCAAGCGACTGGCGCTGCCCCACGCCCGCATCATGATTCACCAGCCGCTGGGTGGAACCGGCCGCCGCCAGGCCACGGATATTGATATTGAAGCGCGGCAAATCTTGCGGGTGCGTAAAGAGCTGAATGAGCTAATGGCGATGCATACGGGCAAGACGATTGAGCAAATTGAGAAAGATACCGATCGCGACTATTTCTTGTCGGCAGAAGAAGCGAAGGAATATGGTTTGATTGACCGGGTAATTGTCGATTTAAACTCTTAGAGACTTAAACTTTTGAGAGTTAGCCGATTAGAGTTGGACGCTTGAGGCGATCGCCCGGTTCATGAACCTTTCTGAGTGCTACCGGATTTTGGGACTGAGGAGCAGCGCTTCCTATGAGGAGATTAAATCTTCCTATCGGCGGCTGGCGCGGCGCTATCATCCCGATCTCAATCCGGGCAGCACTCAGCAGGCAGAGCAGTTTATCCAGCTCAATGCGGCCTATCGACGGCTGATGGAACTGGTGAAACCAACGGGTATTGGCGATCGCCCTTCCACTCCATCCGCCGCGCCTCGTTCCCCCGCAC
>RFIF01000001.1 GCA_003695655.1 Cyanobacteria bacterium J069 | reverse complement strand
CTCTGCGACAGATGCACCAGCCGCGCCAGTGGCTCGCCGACGAGATCGACCTGGCCCAGGCTGTGGCGGCTCAAGCGGCGATCGCCGTGCAGCAGTCTCGCCTCTATCAAAAAACCCGACAGCAGGCAGAACAGCTCCTAGAACTCGATCGCCAAAAAACCGAGTTCTTCCAAAATGTCTCCCATGAATTTCGCACGCCCCTCACCCTCACCATCGGCCCGCTCGAGTCTGCGGTCGCCCAACAGCAAGGGTTAAATCTGGAACAGTCCCAAATTGCTCTGCGCAACTCGCGGCGGCTGCTGCGGCTCGTGAACCAATTGCTCGATCTCCAGCGACTCGATGCCGGACGGATGCAGCCCAGCTTCCGCCCCTGCGACCTGCGCGACTTCACCAACCAGGTGATCGACACCTTTCGCCCCTACTGTGAGAAAAAGCAGGTTTACCTGATCGCCCATCTAGAGCCTTGCCCGCTGATCTATCTGGACATCGAGAAGTTTGACAAGGTGCTCTATAACCTGCTGTCTAACGCGATGAAATTTACCCCGTCGGGCGGCACGATTACGGTCACAGTTGCCCCCGCTGGCAACCACTGCCAGATCCGTGTGCAGGACACAGGGATCGGCATTCGTGCTGATCAAATTCCCCACTTGTTTGAACGATTTCGGCAGGCGGATGGTTCGGCTAGCCGCAGCTATGAAGGCAGCGGGCTAGGTCTGGCGCTGGTCAAAGAACTGGTCGAAATGCATGGCGGACAAGTGACAGTGGAATCGGTCTACGGTGAAGGAACCACCTTCATTGTCTGGTTGCAAACTGGCACCACCCATCTGCCTTCGGATCAAGTGCTGGAAATTCCTGCCGAGCTAGAGCACAGTCGCTCCGCCGTAGAACTTGCGGATATTGAGGGCGAGCCTACCTTTTCTCAAGCTTCAGAAAATCTGCCTGCGGCGATGCCGAGTGGCGCAGTCTCCCCCAGCCTCCAGATTACTGGTGCGCCAGAGCTGGAATCGCTGCCTGCTGCCCATATCACCGCTTCACAGAACACGATCCTGGTGGTAGATGACAATGCCGACATGCGCGGCTATGTGTCGGGTGTGTTGCAACAGGCTGGCTATCAGGTGATCACTGCGCGCAACGGGGCTGAGGGCTTTATGTCGGCCCAGGTGCATCGACCCCAGCTTGTTTTGACCGACCTGATGATGCCGCTGGTGTCGGGGCTGGAGCTGATCGAAATGGTGCGCCAGGACGAAGATTTGAAGGGCACGCCGCTGGTGCTGGTGACGGCGAAGGCAGACGAGGAAACTCGCATTGAGGGGGCAGAGAAGGGGGCTGATGGCTACTTGTCCAAGCCGTTTAATGCGCGGGAACTGCTGGCGGAAGTGCGGAACCTGCTGGCACTGAAGGACAGCGAGCGGCGGGTCGCTGAGCTGAACACCTATTTGACCGAATCGGTGCTAAAACGATTTTTGCCGCCGTCTTTGGTGGAAAAGGCGGCCCGAGGCAACCTGGCGCTGGATCTGCGGCCCGAGCCACGCATGATTACAGTGCTGTTTAGCGACATCATCGGATTCACACAGCTTTCCAACACGCTGCGATCGCGCCGGGTGGCTGAGCTGCTAAACGAATACCTGACGGAAATGACCCACGCCATTTTTGAGCATGGCGGCACGGTCGATAAATTCATGGGCGATGCGATTTTGGCAATCTTTGGCGCGCCTGAAGAAATTAGCCCGAATGAGCAGGTGAAGCGGGCGATCGCCGCTGCCCAGCAGATGTATCGCACCCTCGACAAGCTCAACGAACGCTGGCAAGCGCAGGGCATCAGCCGCGTCCAGTTCCGCTGCGGCATCCACCAGGGAACGGCCGTCGTCGGCATGTTTGGCGGCACCGAGCGCACCGACTACACCGCCATCGGCCCCAGCGTCAACATTGCCGCCCGCATCCAGGAAGCCGCCGAACCCGACACGATTCTGGTTTCCGCCGCTGTCGCTGATTATCTCGACCAGCACACCATCACCAAGTTCAGCCCGCTGGAGCTGAAGGGCGTGGATGAAACTGTGCTGACCTTCTCGATCCGCATTGATCACCTGGACGAGGCAGGGGAGAAAGTGGAGGGATGAATTAGAAACGTGGAGGGATGAATCTGTCGAGTCAGGGTTGTTTCTCCAATTTTTTCAATTCCGGCTTCATCCTTCTTTATCCCTCACCCTTTATCCCTGCTCCTTCAGAGCTTGTCGGATCTCGCGTCCCAGGATTGCGCCCATAATTAGGTGATAGGGAATCAGCCAGAGGATGGCCGGATAAATCCAGTAAAAAAATAGCAGCAGCAGGAGTGGATAAAATCCCAGCACCGAGAGGGCGATCGCCACTGCCAAATTAATCAAATAAAACCGTAGCGCAAAGCGTCCCACCTGAAATGTTTGGGCAAGGTTCGGCTGCTTTAGCAGGTGGCGCACATAGCGATTTTGAAAGTAAAACGAGATGCCGTTGACCAGAAAGCTGGCAATTAGCAGTATTGGCAGCGATTGTCTAACCGGAATACCGTTAGCGTAGGGGGTTCCCAGGCTCCAGTGCCATGCGACAGCGGCGATCGCCACGCCAGAAAAGATCAGCGTCCACAGCCAGTACGAAACCCGAAATCGCTTCAAAATCGCAAGACGGCTTAGAAAAGCGGATGATGACAGGTTGCTCATATCTAGCGAGTTGGGTGTGAGGTTTAGAAATCGGATTGTGGTGTGATGGGTCATGATTTTGGGGAGCACCCAGCAGAACTGGCTGCGGCTGCCGACTTTGCTATTGCTGAACTGGCAGGAGCAGCGCTAACCGAGCCAAGATTGTAAGCGCAGCAGCTCCAAAACAATATGTTAGAACGGGCAGAAGAGGAAGTCGGCTCGACCGAATCCTGAACCGCTTTTTGAGACACACCAATTCATGCAGATTAGGGTTCAGCCGTTTACAGTTCACAAGCGAGTCCCGCTGACCATTAGCCGGGGAACAACCGCCGCCAGCACCAATCTCTGGCTGATTTTGGAGCATGACGGAATTGAAGGCTGGGGCGAAGCGTCGCCGTTTTCGGCAGGACGGACGCCCCAAACCACCGAGGCGATCGCCACTGCTCTAGAATCCCTCGCGCCGCATCTGGCGGACTACAGCCCGTTCGATCAGCAGGCGATCGCCGCCCGACTCCGCGATCTCAAAATGCCCTCGGCAGCCTGCACAGCGCTCGACCTGGCGCTGCACGACTGGCTTGGAAAACGAGCGGGACTGCCGCTGTGGAAGCTGTGGGGTCTGGAGCGCGATCGCATCGTGCCGACTTCTGTCACGATTGGCATCAACACGCCCGCAGCGGCTCAGCAACGGCTACGGCACTGGCTAGACCTGACCCCGGTGCACGCGATCAAGATTAAGCTAGGCAGTCCCGCAGGCCTAGAGGCAGACCAAGCCATGTTCTTGGCAGTGGTGTCAGATGTGCCCACGGGCGCAAAGGTGAGTGTGGATGCAAACGGCGGCTGGGATCTGGCGGGGGCGATCGCCATGAGCCACTGGCTGGCAGAGCGCGGCGTGACGTATCTAGAGCAGCCGCTCCCGCCAGGGCAAGAGGCCGATCTGCCCGCGCTCTATCGCGAGTCGCCGCTGCCGCTGTTTGCCGACGAAAGCTGTTTTAGCCGCGCTGATATTCCCAAGCTGGGCGATCGCGTCCACGGCATCAACATCAAACTAATGAAATCTGGCGGACTCAGTGAGGCGCTGGCGATGGTTCACACGGCCCAAGCTCACGGGTTGCAGCTCATGTTTGGCTGCTATTCTGACAGCACGCTGGCCAACACCGCCGCTGCCCACCTGTCGCCCTTCGCCACGCATGTTGACCTGGACAGCCACCTGAACTTGTCGGACGATCCGTTTCGCGGCGCAGAAATGCAAGACGGGCGGCTGCTTCCGGGCGATCGCCCTGGCTTAGGAGTCTATCGCTAGGGCTGCACCTCGATAATGCCGCCGCCCAGCACGCGATCGCCCTCGCCAGCGCTTTGCCCATCGCTGTCATACCACACGGCAGCTTGTCCCGGCGTAATGCCAAACTGCGGCTCATCGAATGTAATTTTTAGCCGCGTGGCATCGTCATTCAGCGGGACGAGGGTTGCCCCGACGGCTGTCGCTCGATAGCGCGGCTGCACCAGGGCACGAATTGGGCCGCTGGGGGGCGCAATCGAAACCCAATTCACCCGCTGCACGGTGCATTCGGATTGATGGACGCTGGTGCGATCGCCCACAATCACCTGATTTCGTCCCACGTCGATGCCGACCACGTAGAGTGGCTCCGCTGCGGCCACGCCAATGCCCCGGCGCTGACCGATGGTGTAATGGTGAATACCGTCGTGCTGCCCCAGCACACGGCCAGACTGATCCACAATGTCGCCTTGCTTGGGAGCCAGATATTGATCCAAAAAGGTGCGCATCGAGCCATGCGCTTCGATCAGGCATAAGTCCTGGCTTTCGGGCTTGTCGGCCGTGTGCAAGCCCAGCTCTGCGGCAATCCGGCGCGTCTCGGTTTTGGTCTGGTCGCCCAAGGGAAAGTGGACATGGGCCAGCACGTCCTGCGGCAGGTCATAGAGAAAATAGGACTGGTCTTTGCTGCGATCCACAGCGCGGCGCAGCTCGTAGCGTCCTGTTGCCGGATTGTGGCTGATGCGGGCATAGTGGCCCGTGGCGATGGTATCGATACCCAGTTCCGTTTTGGCGTAGCGCAGCATCGGGCCAAACTTCACCGCCCGGTTGCATTGGGAGCAGGGCAGCGGCGTAATGCCCGCGCCATAGCCCTCAACCAGATAATCCACAATATTTTCCTGGAATAAATCGCGGCTATCGACGACGTGGTACGGAATCTCTAACTCCTCGCACAGCCGCGCTGCATCCACCATGCCCTCCGAGCAGCACTGTCCCTTGCCCTTCATCAACCATAGGGTAATGCCCACCACGTCATAGCCCTGGTGGTGCAAAAGAGCAGCAGCGGTCGAACTGTCTACGCCGCCGGAAAGACCGACAACAATCTGGGTCATTTTGGAGATGGGGTTGGAGAACCGGAACGGGTGACGAAACCTTGACGGGCGAAAGGCTCAGGGGGAGTGCTGTTTTGAAGGGCGATCGCCCCCTGATCCAGCATTCTGCCTGACGCTTCAAACCAACGCTTCAGACTGAATAAGCCTTGCGACATCTTAAATTCTAGTCCAAAATACCGGGTCACAGGTTTGGCTATAGCTTGCTGACTGCTGAGGGCGATCGCGCGGCATTTCAAACCACAAGCGATAATAGAAACCGTGCCAAAACTCCGCGCTGCTGCCGCCTATCCTGTTATGTTGCCGATCCACCCCGACCCCTCTCCGTTGCCGACTGAGCCGACCCCCAAATCAGCCGTCAAGCCAGCCGTTGAATCAGTTGAATCAATAGTTGCGCCCGCGCCGCCATCCTTGGAGCCTGCGCCTCCGCCTGGGCCGGTGCCGCTGTTGGGACAGTCGCTCGCACAACTGACCGCCTGGGTGCAGGAACATGGGCAATTGGCCTATCGCGGCAAGCAGCTCCACCAGTGGCTTTATCAGCAGGGGGCGCGATCGCTCTCCGACATTTCCGTATTTTCCAAAACCTGGCGGGCGCAACTAGCCGATTATCCGATTGGGCGATCGCAGATCCACTAT
>RFIF01000405.1 GCA_003695655.1 Cyanobacteria bacterium J069 | reverse complement strand
GCTGGCGGACTACTGCGAGGGATCGGGGCAACGGCTGCCCCAATTTCGGCGGATGTTTACGGGTGGTGCGCCTGTGTTTCCAGGGCTGCTGCAACGGCTGGCGGCGATCGCTCCTCAAGCCCAAATCACCGCCGTCTATGGCTCTACTGAGGCCGAGCCGATCGCCCACATTGATTACGCTGAGCTGCATCCCGACGACCTCTCTGCCATGACCCAGGGAAACGGGTTGCTGGCGGGGCATCCGGTGCCAGAAATTTCGCTGCGAATTTTGGGCGATCGCTGGGGTACGCCGATTCCCGCCATGAGCACTGCCGAATTTCACGCGCAAACCCTGCCGTCGGGCAGCATCGGCGAAATCGTCGTCAGCGGCGACCATGTCCTCTCCGGCTATCTGTATGGACAGGGCGACACAGAAACCAAATTTCGGGTGGATGGCGTGCCCTGGCATCGCACGGGCGACGCGGGATACTTGGATGGCGATGGGCGGCTATGGCTGCTGGGACGATGCAGCGCCAAGCTCCAGGACGAGTGGGGCACGCTCTATCCCTTTGCCGTAGAGGCAGCGGCGCAGTCCTACGCAGGGATAGGGCGATCGGCACTGGTAGCGCATCAAGGAAAGCGGGTGCTGCTGATAGAATGGGCGGAGAATTTTCCAACGGCGGGGCGGAGAGCCACTTTGCCAGCCCTGCAAACAGCGCTGGACTGGGCCCACATTCACCAAATTCGCGTCTGCCCCATTCCCGTAGACAAGCGTCACAATGCCAAAGTCGATTATCCCGCCGTGCAGCGGCGGCTAGAACAGATGCCACAGGATGGATGAACCGACACCCCCGACGGTCTACCGCATGAGCCTGCTCGAAGGCGGGGCGATCGCCCTGGGCGGTCTGCTGGTCATCGTGGGCGGCATCATCGGACTGGGCGACAAGGCCGTGCGCAACGCCACCGACCCCGCCCGCGCCGAGGCGATCGCCCGCAGCATTGTGGACTACCAGATTCCAGGACAGGTGCATGGACTCTTTGGGCTAAACCTTGGCAGCGTCAAGATGGGCGTCGTCACCAATGCACCCCCTGATGCCTCGGTTCAGCCGCGCGACTCCTCTGGGCAACCTAACACAGGCGATCGGACGCGGGTTGAGCTGCTCGTTGCCCGCACCCCCCTCAGCTCTCGCAACCGAATACGCCACACCGATGGCGAGTCAGACTTTAGCCTGCTGTCGCTGCCCGGTGTCTCCATTTCCTACGAAATTCAGGGCGAGTTTCAGCCCACTTCCAGCCGCGACCAAACCGGACTCCTCTGCGATGTGACCACCCGGCTCAACGTGGAAGAAGGCACCGCTCGCTTAGCGGATTCCCCCCGCCCTATCCCCGCCATTCGCTATGAAGCCAGCATTGAGCTAGACGCCCAAAACCACTCCGTCGTCTTGATGGCGATCGGTCAAAACGCCAGACAGACGGCGCGGCAAGTGTTTGGATCGTTGCGCTGTCGATAAGAGGTGCGGTGTTAGAGGGTTGGAGTGTAAGCGCGATCGGCAGTTAATTAAGTTTTGGCTGAGTCGTGTTTCCCCAGCTAAGAATCGAGGGTGCAAAGACCACAAACTCACATGCTATTCTACGGTAAGTCGATTGATTTATCGTATTTTTAGCTCCGTTCTCTTCCTATCGGCCCGACTTTCAAAGACCATCAAACAGACCGTCAAACAGAGCGGTTCCATCGGATTCGATTAGTCATTTATATTGCGTCATTTACTACTGCATCATTTACTGCGTCATTTACCCAGAAGCAATCCATGAGCCTAGAGAGCCTTACGCTAAACCCGGCAACGCTGCCTAGCTCGGCTTCCCATCTACCTGTGGTGGCAGCCGAACTCAACTATCTCGTGCCGATGGCCGAAAAGCCCTTCAGCTATACCTATGAGCCACCGGACGGCACGCCCCCCTATAACGCGACTCATGAGGCCAAGCGAGTTGTGATTCGCAATGGGCGATCGCAGGTGGCCGATTTATCGCTCGATCGAGAGGGCTTTGCGCTGATTACTCAGGGGTCTGCGGTGCGCAATTTTTATGACCCAGACGAGATTCGCCAAGCTTACTATCCCGAAGCCGAACGATTGGTCAAGGCGGCCACAGGTGCGGCGCAGGTGCTGGTGTTTGATCACAATTTGCGGAACGCGCAGCAGGCAGCCGGGGGTGTCGCTGGCGTGCGAGAGCCAGTGAAACGGGTGCATAACGACTTCACCGCGAAGTCTGGATATCGGCGATCGCGCGATGAGCTAGCCGCCATTGGTGTGGCCGATCCGGATGCCCTGCTCCAGGGTCGATTCAGCATTATTAACCTGTGGCGACCGATCGCCCAGCCCGTGCAAGAGTCGCCGCTGGCCGTGTGCGATGCGCGCAGCATTGCCCCAGAAGACTGGGTGGCCAGCGACCTGATCTACCGCGATCGCGTGGGCGAAACCTACTGGACGACCTACAATCCCGCCCATCGCTGGTTCTATTTTCCCCAGCTACAGCCCGATGAAGCGCTGCTGATCAAATGCTTTGATTCCGATCCGGCTAACCCGGCACGGTTCACAGCCCACACAGCGTTTGATGACCCCACCAGCCCGCCCAATGCCCCGCCGCGATCGAGCATTGAGCTGAGGACGTTGGTGATTTATTAAGGGATGAGGGATGAAGGGGTGGGTGGGGTGATGGGTTGCCTGAGTGGGAAATGGGTTTTTTTCTTGCGGCAATGGATTGCGATCGCCTGTTCTATGGTGTAATATG
>RFIF01000404.1 GCA_003695655.1 Cyanobacteria bacterium J069 | reverse complement strand
TCGCAGCATCTGCCAATGCCTGACCCATTGACAGAGCGCGCTGTCTCAGGGCTTTGCCTATTTTATGGCCGCCTTGAAACTTGCTTCATGTCTCCGGGCGGCCAGTTTTCGGGGTTTCCCTAAACCACGTTTCACCTAGAGGAAACCCTGATGTGCCAAATTCAATATGTTTGGTCGCCCCCATTCTCGGAAGCGACTCAGTTTTCGCTGCCGCCGCTCATCTGCGAGCTGCCGCGCCGTCGCCGCCTGTGCCACTATCTTGTCGGCACTCCCGAAGACGCTCAGATGGCAATCGATCGCCTGCACCTGCTGCATTATGCCGAACGCTTTGAGTGGACTCGTCCTCTGCAACTTCTGCAAAACGGCATCGTCATCAACGCCAGACCCGGCGAGGTGCTGCGCTATTTGCAGCGTGATGCGCGGATTGATGCTGCTGAAAACGAGTAAGAATAAGTAAGAAAATAAGTTCCCGGTTTCTGGAAATCTGGAGTTCAGGCGATCGCTCTCTGACCTGTGTGGCAGGGGGCGATCGCCAGAAGGCGTTGGAGCTATCTCATTCAAAATTCGGCTTCAATCTTCATCTGTTGCCATTTCCTCAGCCTGTCTCATCCTGAGGTGCTTTGGAGTTTGACTTGACCTCTCTTTTGATGTTCTTTACAAAGTTAGCCCTTATGATGAAAAGTTTTTGAATCGGTATAGAACGATTGAACTATGATGTTAGGATTAGTATAAATAAACTACTTCAGCCATGCTGACTGTCAAGCAACAACGCTGCCTGGATTGGGTTACAGAGTTTATCGAACAGCGCGGAATTTCGCCTTCGTTTGAGGATATTCGCGTCGGGTTAAACTATCGCTCAAAAGACCCTGTGCGATCGCTGCTAAATGCCCTTGGTAATAAGGGTTACATTACTCGCGAACGGCATAAAGCTCGCTCGATTCAAGTGCTCAAACCGCCAGTAGCTGCTGGAGCTAACAGTTTGAATGCTAAAAGGGCGAGTGTTAAAGGTGCGGGGTCTAAAAATTCTGAGAACAGCAGGCGATCGCTTCAGGTGGTGCCGTCTCAACCTGCCTCCTCTAATGTGGCGACGGATGCCTCTAAATTACCGTCTGTGCTTTCGCTAGACCCGCTGCCGCCGCTCCAGACTGACCCCCAATTGGGCACCAGGCGCAGACGTAAGACTGCGATTCCTCAGGGCATTCCGCTACTGGGCGGAATTGCAGCACATAGCCCCAAGACAACATTTGTCGATGAGCCAGAAGTCTATCTGCCGCTGGAAATTTTCCCCAATCTGGCACGGCGATCGCCTTACGACCTGGCCCAGCTTTTCGCCCTGCGCGTCCAGGGCGACAGCATGATCGAGTCCCATATTTTGGATGGCGATGTAATTGTGCTGCGCCGCAATCCAGACCCGGCACTGCTCAAAAATGGGGCGATCGTGGCAGCCCGGGTGGGCGATGCCGCGACGCTAAAGCACTATCTCCGCTCTGGCTCAGCCGTAACCCTCCAGCCTGCGAATGCAGCCTATCGCCCTACGGTGTTTAACGTCGAAGATGTGGACGTACAGGGTGTTTATACCGGAATTTTGGTACGCGGCGTGGTTTAGGTTTAGGCGAGAAAGCTCAAAAGAAGACCTGGGGCGTGTCATCAATTCACCTCAGAACCCTTGAGGAATCAGCACTAGCGCGCCCGCCCCAACAAACCAGACTAGGAGCTGAAACTCCTAAGAAACCTAATATTTCGCCGATAATTGATGACAGCCCCTAGAATCAGGAGAAAGGGACGATGCGATCGCGCTTAGGCTAAAAGGCTAAATATGTTGACCCATTTTCTTCATGCAGCACTGCTGGTTTCTGACCTGGAAAGGGCGGAGCAGTTTTATGGCGGTGTGCTGGGGCTGACAAAAATAGACCGCGTTCTCAAGTATCCCGGAGTCTGGTATCAACTTGGCGACCTGCAAATTCACCTGATTGTCGATTCGCGCACTCATGTGGTGCTGACCGAGCCAGATAAGTGGGGTCGCAATCCTCATCTGGCGATCGCCACACCCGATCTCGACGCCTTAAAAACCCGCCTGATTTCCCACGGATGCCCGGTGCAGGTGAGCGCGTCGGGCCGCCCTGCCCTGTTTACTCGTGACCCAGATGGAAATGTTCTGGAGATTGGACAGGTTTAGGATAGCGGCGGTGGCGTGACGGAGTGATGGGGAATGGAGACAGCGGTAACGGGTTGGCAGGGGCTTTTGGAGCTGGAGTTTGCAGCGCAGGATGGGGCAACGCAGCTCAGCCGCAGTACGATGCAGGCTCCGCTTAAGGTGCAGCGGCCGTTTTTTCCGGAGGGCGATCGCGTCTGTCATGTGGTGACGCTGCATACGGCGGGGGGCGTGGTGGGGGGCGATCGCCTCTCTACCCAGGTTCGCCTTGGCCCCAACGCTCAGGTGCTGTCCACAACGGCAACGGCAGGCAAAATCTATCGCAGTAACGGCCTCACAGCGGCACAAAATACCCAGATTCGCGTAGCATCAGGTGGTTGTCTGGAATGGCTCCCCCAGGAAACAATCGTGTTTGATGGGGCGGACTATCGGCAGCGGCTGCGGGTTGATCTGGAGGACGATGCGCTTTGGCTGGGCTGGGAAATCACACGGCTGGGGCGCACGGCGCGAGGTGAAACGTTTGCCAGTGGAGAGTGGCGATCGCATACCGAAGTCTGGCACGACGGGAAATTGCTCTGGGTCGATCCGCAGCAGGTGCGCGGTGGATCCTCTGTGATGACCAGCGCGCACGGGCTGGGCGGCTGTCCGGTGGTCGCCAGCTTTGCCTTGTTCGGCCGTCGCTTAGATGCGTTTTCGCCTGACTTGCTAACTCAAGTCCGCCAATTTCATCCATCTTCCCAACTCCCCAACCCGTCACCATTTGATTACGCGATCACGCGCCTCCAGTCGGGTTTGCTCTGTCGCTATCGAGGCAGCTCCACGCTGGAATCCCGCTGCTGGTTTACCCAGATTTGGCACTTGCTGCGTCCGCCGCTGCTGGGGCGACCGGGTTATGTTCCTCGCATTTGGTGAGGCTGAGGGGATTGAGTGACAGGG
>RFIF01000403.1 GCA_003695655.1 Cyanobacteria bacterium J069 | reverse complement strand
TCAGGGGTCAGGGGTCAGGGTATGAGGAGGCGCGATCGCCTCAATCCATGCCCTGACCCCTAAAGCTTGCTCTGCTCGATCGCCCGTTGCATAAAGGCTTCTTGAGAACTGCGGACTGGCTCGTCGGCTGCGGGGTGACGCTGCACATAAGTGCCATCGGGTTGCAGTTCCCAGGCCTGGCGATTATCGTCTAGAGTGGTGTCAAGGATTTCTTTCAGCAGCTTTTTCAGCGCTGGATCTTCAATTGGGGTGACGGCTTCCACCCGGCGATCGAGGTTGCGCGGCATCCAGTCGGCACTGCCAATGTAGTATTCTGCATCGCCGCCATTATGGAAATGGAAGATCCGCGAATGCTCCAGATAGCGGCCAATAATGCTGATGACACGGATGCGATCGCTCACACCAGGCAGGCCAGGCTTAAGGCAGCACATGCCGCGAATAATCAGGTCAATCTCCACACCCGCCTGCGAGGCTTCATAAAGCGTTTTGATCATGCCCGGATCGACCAGAGAGTTCATCTTGGCAACAATTTTCGCAGGTTTACCCGCTTTGGCCTGCTCGATCTCGCGGCGGATGAGGGCCGTCATGCGATCGCGCATATTAACCGGCGACACCAAAATCTTGCGGTAGGAATGCTGGCGTGAGTGCCCCGTCAGGTAGTTAAACAAATCAGTCAGGTCTGCGCCCAACTCCTCGCGGCAGCTCAACAAGCCCAAATCGGTGTAAAGCTTCGCCGTCTTGGGATTATAGTTGCCCGTGCCAATGTGAACATAGCGGCGAATCTCGTCGCCCTCCTGCCGCACCACCAGCACCACCTTCGTATGCGTCTTCAGCCCCACCAGCCCATACACCACATGGATACCCGACTGCTCTAGCTGCACCGCCCAGTTGATGTTGTTCTCTTCATCAAACCTTGCTTTTAGCTCCACCAGCGCCGCCACCTGTTTGCCGTTTTCTGCCGCCTCAATCAGCGACTTCACAATCGGCGAATCGCCCGATGTGCGATACAGCGTCATCTTGATCGCCAGCACCTGCGGATCGCGAGCAGCCTGGGCAATAAACTGCTCTACCGAACCGCTAAAGGACTCGTAAGGATGATGCACCAACACATCCTGACGGCGAATAATCGAAAAAATATCTTCCCGCTCAGCATTGGCTGGCAGCACATCTCCCGTCAGCCGCAGCAGGCGCGGTGGCATCGGCGAAAAGGGATGATCCTTGATCTCTGGCAGCGGCAGTCCCGTCAGCGCAAACAAATCCTTGAGATTAATCACACCGTCGATTTCATAGACCTCATAAGGCTTCAGGTCTAGCTCATCCATGAGCATGTCCCGCACAGGCTGCGATGCCGTAGACTGAATCTCCAGGCGCACCGCTGCTTCGGCCAGCCGCCGCTTCCGCACCATGTCTTGAATGGCCACCAGCAGGTCGTCGGCCACCTCTTCGCGTAGCTCAACCTCCGTGTCGCGGGTAATGCGAAACAATGAGTATTCCTGAATTGACATACCAGGAAACAGCATTTCCAAATTGTGGGCAATCACCTGCTCTACAGGCACCCCTACCCACACGGCCTTTTTGTCGTCTTGATGGCGCAGCTCCGGCGGCAGTGCCATAAAGCGGGGCAGGCTGCTGGGCACCTTAACGCGGGCAAAATGCTCGTCGCCCGTCTGCTGATCCTTCACCACCACAGCCAGACTGAGGCTGAGGTTGGACATGCGGGGGAAAGGATGACCAGGATCAACTGCCAGCGGCGTCAGCACGGGGAAAATACGCTTTTCAAAATAGTCGCGTAGGTAGGTGCGCTGCTCCTGGCTGAGGTCAATATAGTTCAGCAAGAAGACGCCATGCTCCTCCAGTGCCGGACGCAGAACTTTTTCAAAATGGCGATGCTGTAATTCCACCATAGGCCGCAAGTTTTGGCTAATCTCCTCAAGCTGCTGTTGGGGGGTGCGCCCGTCGGGGGTGAGCTTGGTCACGCCTGCTTCGAGCTGATCTTTAACAATGGCCACGCGCACCATGAAGAACTCATCCAGATTGGAGCTAAAGATGGCCAAGAACTTGAGCCGCTCCAGCAATGGTGTGCGCTCATCCAGCGCCTCATGCAGCACCCGTCGATTGAACTCCAGCCAGCTTAGCTCTCGGCTGAGAAAATACTGCGGATCGCTGAGGTCAATTGACGACTGGGCAGCGGCGGATTTAGGCTCTTTGACGTTCGTCATGGGATTTATTGACTAGTTTTAGCAGCTTGGGCAGATGCAAATCTGTATCAAAAAGAGTATACAAAGGTCGCCAGGTATTTTAGGCGACATGGCGAAGCTGATTGCGGGGCTTGATCGCGGGGCTTGATTGCTGGACTTTTGAGATCCAAGGGGCAGTAGATAAGATGCGCATTCTGCTGATTTCCTCGACTTTTCCCTATCCGCCGACGCTGGGCGGGACGGAAGTGCGAACCTTTTACCTGCTGCGGTGGCTGGCGCAGCGACATGAGGTAACGCTGCTGACGCAGCGCCTGAGCGCAATAGATTTTAAAGCATCGCCCCCTGGCGCAAACCCTGATGCAGGTGGTGCAGGTGATGCAGGTGATGCAGACATCGCCGCCCTGGAAGCATTGGGGGCAAAGGTGATTTGCTTTCCGTTAGGTAACTCGCCCCGCGACACCCGCCTTAGAAAACTGGGGCGGCTGGTGCGATCGCACGTCCAGGGCATTCCGCCAAATGTCGCGTTTCGCTATAGCCCCGCGCTGCAAGCCTGGGTAGACGACGCAGTGCAGCGGCGGCAGTTTGACGTGTTGACCTGTGAGCATGGTGTGAATGCGGTGTATGTGCGCCCCGACTTTCCACAGCAGGTGCGGACGGTGCTGAATGCCCACAGTTTTGCCGTCGGCTGGACACGCTCGCAGCTTGCCCTCGGCGCGTCTCCCCATCCCTGGCGCGATCGCCTCTATCTGCCGACGCTGAGGCGCTACGAGCAGCGGTTTGGGCGACAGTTTTCTCGCGTGGTGGTAACGACGGCAGACGATCGGCAGCAGTTTTTGAGCTTTATCGCCCGTCCGCCTGCGGCCCCCAACTGGGTACAGGTGGTGCCAAACGGGGTAGATCTGGCGGCATTTCCACCCCGCGATCGCGATCCGGGCGGCCAGCGGCTGGTCTTTACGGGCGCGATGGATGCTGACCACAACATTGACGCGGTGTGTTTTTTTGTTGAAGCGGTATTACCATTAGTGCGATCGCGCTATTCTGAAGTCACCTTTGGCATTGCCGGAGCGCGTCCGGCTTCGGCTGTGCAGGCATTGTCGCAACACCCCGGCGTTCAGGTAATGGGCGCTGTGGCAGACATGGGTGCTGTGTTGCGTCAGGCGACGGTTTGCGTACTGCCGCTGCGCTTGGGGTTTGGCATTAAAAACAAAACCCTGGAAGCGATGGCGGCTGGGGTGCCCATCGTAGGCAGCGATCGCGCCCTGGAAGGGCTGCCAATGGATGCATCCGCCCCGCTGGCGCGGCGGGCAAATACACCGCTGGAGTATGCCGAGGCGATCGCCCAGTTGCTTGACAGTGCAGACTTGCGGCAGCGGCTCTCCCAGCAGGCCCGGGCCTGGGTGGCCGCTCACTACACCTGGGAACACATGGGGCAGCGCTACGAGCAGGTGCTGAGGTGCTGATGGACTAGCGGCCAGCTAGTCGCCAGCAGACGATGCCCATTCAGCCAAAAGCACGCCACCGACGAATCGGGCTACGGGTAAACGGGAGAGCAACTGAGCGGTGAAGAAAAAAGCGGCACGCCGAAACCGTCAAACGCCAGAACGGTCTGTCTCCGCAGCCGCAGGCGATCGCCGCCCGTCAAACCAAACTCCCAGGGTCAAGGTTTTCGTTTCTCCAGAGCCGCGCCCGCCCGCAGCGGCCCCGCCCCGCCATAAAGTAAATGTATGGGTTGCCGGGGGACGGCTTCCAGAGCGATCGCCACAGGACGCACCTAGTGAACCTGACCTGCCGCTGCTGGAACCCTGGGAGGCAGAGTTTTTGGCAAGGGAATTTTTAGCCGATGCGGCCGATGCCTCACCGGGCAGCGTGCGGCTGCTAGTATCACCGCCCCCACCCAAACAGCGGCGCTGGCTGGGCACCTTGCTAGCAACCGTGCTGTGGCTGGGCAGCGGGAGCCTCGTTACAATGGCAGGCTGTACCGCTTTTTGGATGATTGTGAATCCGGGGCGCGTGAACTGGCTCAGTTGGACCTTGCCTGAGTGGAATCGAGAAGCTTTTATCCGCGACGACACCCCCCGGAGCTGGAGCACGATCCAGACAGAAGCAGTCCAGCAAAACCTGACGCTGGGAGCGCCGCTGCTGACGGCCGCCCCTGGCAAATCTGCCGGAAAAACTAGCTTAGTGCTGCTACCTGTGCTGGCTCCGCAGCCTCGCTGCAACGCCACCGCCGCCTGTTTACAGCTTGTAGAACTGCGCGCCTATCACCTGGAAACGGCGCTTGAAAAAGGAGAGCGGCTGAGTAGCGAGACGCGGCTGCAACTGGGCGATCGCCTCCAGGTCAGCGGGCCTCCAGAGTATGGCGTTGTGTCGCTACTTGCCGGGGGCACGCCAGCCGGGCAAGGCTCGACCCGCAGGCTACCGCTGCACCAAATTCAGCCGATCGAAGGCACCGCACCCAGACTGGGCGGCTGGTTTTTGCTGAGCGGCGAACAGCGGCGGGGTAATCAGGCGATCGCCTATGGACATATTGGCTACTACGACGCCGCCCAGCGACGGATACGGCTGCTGTTGCCCTGGACGAGCCTGGCTCAGCGGCCCCGCTGGCAAGCCGTGACGGGCGACGACGCGCCAGAGCTGGTGCTCGATCAAACCATCGGGCTAGAACCCCGGTTTACGGTGTATCAGATAAAGCCACCGGAGAGCGGCGGCTTGCTGCGGCTAGAGCCGATCGCCCTGGCGCAGCCGCCCTTTCCCAGCCAAAGTCTGGAAAATGCCCTGTTTCTGGCCCGGAGCGGTCTGTGGTCGGCGGCGCGGGCCTGGCTAGAAGGCTACAAAACGCGCAACCCCAACACCTGGAATGCCGCAGCCCAGGCGCAGCTCGATGTGGTCGCCATGCACGCTGCGGCCACGCGGGCCCAGGCCGATCGCGATCGCGCCAGCCCCAGCCAGCGGTTTGCCACGCAGATTATCGACGGGCGCTGGGCGGCGGCGATCGCCCTGCTGCAAAGCACCCTCCAGGAC
>RFIF01000402.1 GCA_003695655.1 Cyanobacteria bacterium J069 | reverse complement strand
GCCCTGACCCGCTGTGGTGGGAGAAGCTGAGCAGCGGCTGGTCGCGCGATCGCGTCATGGCCACGGTCGCCCACTTTGCC
Organism: Cyanobacteria bacterium J069; assembly: GCA_003695655.1. Taxonomy (GTDB): domain Bacteria; phylum Cyanobacteriota; class Cyanobacteriia; order Elainellales; family Elainellaceae; genus Thermoleptolyngbya. The sequence continues at coordinate 3,198 of RFIF01000402.1, read as the reverse complement.
GATTTAGAACTCCAGCCCGCCGAGGAGCAAAACGAATTCAAAGCCAGCTACTTTCTGGACGAGGCGATCGCCGCTGACCTGCTGCCCGAACTGGAAGCTGCCCTCCAGTCTCAAGACTTGCAAATCAATTTAGTTTACAGTGGCAGCCGTCACCTCGACATCCTGCCCCGCAGCGCGAATAAAGGATTGGCGATGGTGTTTTTGCGGCAGCAGTGGGGCTTCGAGCCAGCCCGCACAGTGGCCTGCGGCGATTCGGGCAACGATTTGTCTATGTTTGCCATTGGTGAGGAGCGTGGCATTATCGTCGGCAACGCCATGCCCGAACTGCGCCAGTGGCATGAAGAAAACCTCGCGCCCCATCGCTATCTGGCCAGCGCCCCTTGCGCCGGAGGGATTTTGGAAGGGCTTTCCCACTTCGGCTTTTTGTAACGCCTAACTCACCCGACGCCGCACTCGATCGCCCCCCGCTAAAAGTCTGCATCGCCATCAAGTCGGGGGCTGGGTACAGGGGTGGCTCGACCCGGCGATCGCCCACATCACACCCTACTTCAGCGTATTTGCCCTCATCCACGGCCGCACCAACACACTTGCTCTGGCGGATCAACCGATCTCGCCCCTGCGCCACAGCGATACACTAAAGCTCGTCAAAGCTAAAGCTCGTCAAAGCTCGTCCCATTATCTCCCCCTCCCATCATCTCCCTTCCTCTCCACTCTCCATCCCTACTCATCATCGGCGGCGGTGCGGCAGGCTTCTTTGGGGCGATCGCCGCTGCGGAAGCCAGCCCCCATGCCCGTGTGGTGCTGCTAGAGGCAGCGCGGGAGCCGCTGGGTAAGGTGCGCATTTCGGGCGGCGGGCGCTGCAATGTCACCCATGCTTGCTTTGACCCGGCTGTGCTGGTGCAACACTATCCGCGAGGGCACAAAGCGCTGCGGGGCCCATTCAGCCGGTTTCAGCCGCGAGACACGGTGGCATGGTTTCGGCGGCGCGGCGTGACGCTAAAAACAGAAGCCGACGGACGCATGTTTCCGACAACGGACGACTCGGCAACGATTGTCAATTGCCTGGTGCGGGCGGCGGCGGATGCGGGCGTGCAGGTGGAAACCGGGGCGGCAGTGACGGCAGTCTCGCAAGATGCTCAAGGTTTTGCGGTGCAGTTGCGAGCGGGTGGAACGCTGCGGGGCGATCGCCTCCTGTTGGCAACGGGCAGCAGCCCCCAGGGATATCGCATCGCCCAGTCGTTAGGACATACGCTTGCGCCACCCGTCCCTTCCCTGTTTACCTTCAACGTGCCAGAGCCAGCGCTGCGAGAACTGGCAGGCGTGTCTGTTGAGCCAGCCCAGGTGACAGTCAAGCTGCCAAACCAAAAGCCTGGCCAAAAGCCGCTGAGCCAAACCGGGCCGCTGCTGATCACCCATTGGGGGCTGAGCGGGCCGGCCGTGCTCAAGCTGTCTGCGTGGGGAGCCAGGGTGCTACACGACTGCGGCTATCGGGCGATCGCCCAAATCAACTGGCTGCCGACCCAATCGCCCGATTCACTCCGCCAGATATTGCAGCAGACCAAGGACGACTGGGGCAAGCGTGTGATCCGTGCCGCTGCGCCGCCAGAAATTTCCCTGCCGCGCCGCCTGTGGGACTATTTGGGCGATCGCGCTCAGGTGCCGCCTGACCAGCGCTGGGCCGACCTGTCCAAAATTCAGCTCCATCGGCTCTTGCAAGAACTCACCCAGAGCCAGCACGCGGTGGCGGGTAAAGGCGTGTTTAAAGATGAATTTGTTACCTGCGGCGGCGTGTCGCTTCCGGAGGTCGATTTCAAAACGATGTCAAGCCGCGTGTGCCCCGGACTCTACCTGGCGGGCGAAATCTTAGACATTGACGGCATCACAGGCGGCTTTAATTTCCAGAGCGCCTGGACGACGGGCTGGCTGGCAGGACGGGCGATCGCCACATTAGCTGACTCCTAAACCCTGACTCCTGAACCCTGACCTCCCGCTATAGCACTTCCGCAAACTTCCACGACAGCTTGCGATAGACCACCGTGCCCAGGGCCAGAAACGCCACCGCATAGCCCGCACTAATCAGCAGATAATGTCCATCCAGATAGCCGTGCAGAAACAGATTGCGCCAGTTGATCATCAGCGGTGCGGCGGGATTCGCTGGAATTAAGGGCTGATATTGCTCTGGAATCATATCTGCTGTGAAAATAATCGGCGTGAAATAAAATACAAATGTCATCACAATCTGGGTCAGCCGCTCAATATCTCGCAAAAACAGGTTGAGCGTAGCCAACACCAGCGACAGACCGTAGACCGTGCAGAGCTGAATTGCCATCATCAGCGGCAGCCCATACACCCACGCCAGGGTAGGAGACTTGCCATAAATCACCATAAACAGCAGAATCACCGGCAGCGACAGCAGAAAGTGCACCATGTGATTGAGGATGGTGGACAGCGACAGAATATTACGGGGAAAGTTGAGTTTTTTGATCAAGCTGGCGTTGCCGACAAACAGGTTGGGCGCAGAGCCGACAGAGTTTTGAAACCACTGCCAGGGAAACAGCCCCGAAACCAGGATTAGCGGATAGCCTTCCACCGCCACCCGCATGATGCCGCTAAAGGCGATGTAGTAAACCAGCGCAAAGGACAGCGGACTGGCGATCGACCAGAGGTAGCCCAAAAACTTGCCCTTATAGCGAACCTTGAATTCTTTTTGAAAAAGAACAAACAGCAGATCGCGGTAATTCTCCAGTTGATGCTGACTGAAGTTCGATGCTATGCCGCGTCGCATTAGTTTGAATGCTGTCATAGGGTCTTGCCAGAAGGCTCCTCTTTCAAACACCACACCCGTCTCATCTCTTCTAGCGATTCATTCCACCATCCGGTCAGCTACCCCAAAACGCAGGCTGGATAGGGCCGAACTCTGGTGGACATGGCTCAAAGAGATTTAGAAACTCTGAGGTTTCGCTGCTTGCAATCAGCCCTGGCGCAATTCCCTGGCGCAATTCCCTGGCGCAATTGTTTGGATGCTGTTTGCAATTGTTCACACTCGAAGCATGATAATACTCTACTCTAGGGCGGTTTGACATAACTCCGGACGTAAGAGTATAAAACACGACATTTTTAAACCTGCGCTATCAAACCTGCGCTATCAAACCTGCGCTATCAAACCTGCGCTATCAAACCTGCGCTATCAAACCTGCG
>RFIF01000401.1 GCA_003695655.1 Cyanobacteria bacterium J069 | reverse complement strand
GGACTAGGGTTACGACTTACACGACTCACTATCTCTTAACTGTACTCGGCAAACTCACTGTACTCGGCAAACTCACTGTACTCGGCAAACAACACGGCACCCGGCAAACAACACGGCACCCGGCAAACTACGGTATAGGTCGATCCTAGCTTGCTCCCGCGCCAGAAAGAGTTGCCAGCCTGCCGTCGGGGGGTCAAAAATCCCACACCTTACCCCAAACCACACCCAGAAAAGCGATACACTGGCCAATGGTTTGTCGTTTTCCACACCCGTAATTCACCTTGGGAATTGAGCTTCGCAGCTACGTCTATATTGACCGTCTCCAGTCGCAACACGCCGCATATATGGGAACCGTAGCGGTTGGGTTTCTGCCGCTACCCGGCGACGCCTCTCTGTGGATCGAGATTTCGCCAGGGATTGAAATTAACCGCCTGATGGACATTGCGCTGAAGTCTGCGGTGGTGCGACCAGGTGTGCTGTTTACCGAACGACTCTATGGACTGCTAGAGGTACATTCCAGCAGCCAGGGCGAAACGCAGGCCGCCGGGCGAGCAATTTTGGCGGAACTGGGCGTGCGGGCACAGGATTGCTACAAACCCCGCATCATCTCCAGCCAAATTATTCGCAATATCGACCCCCACCACACGCAGTTGATCAACCGCAACCGCCGGGGGCAAATGATTCTCTCTGGACAAACCCTGTACGTATTGGAAGTGGAGCCAGCCGCCTATGCTTCGCTGGCCGCCAACGAAGCCGAAAAAGCCGCGCTGATCAATATTCTGCAAATCTCCTCCATCGGCAGTTTTGGGCGGCTGTATTTGGGCGGCGAAGAGCGCGATATTATGGCTGGCTCTCGGGCGGCCGTCGAGGCGATCGAAAATGCTGCGGGACGGCCGTTCCCCGATGCCGGACGCAAGGAATAGGGATCATGGCAAACGCCGAGCATCTGGAATGGCTGCGGGCGGGGGGCGATCGCTGGCATGAATGGCGATCGCACCATCCCAATCTCATTCCCGATTTCAGCCACGCCAGCCTGATGGGCCTCGACTTGCAAGCATTCGATCTGCGCCATGCCAACTTTCAGGGAGCCAACCTGGCCTACGTCTCTCTACAAGCCGCCAATCTCAGTCACGCCGATCTCACACTCGCCACCCTGCACAGCGCCAAGCTCCGGGCAGCAGACCTATCCCACACCTCGCTTGTGGGGGCGGCACTGCAACAAGCAGATCTGCGCGAGTCCACCTTTCGCCATGCCAGTCTGGTCGGGGCAGATCTAAGTTACGTCAATGCCCGCAATGCTGACTTTTCCTACGTCAACCTAGAGCGCAGCAGCCTCGCCTATGCCAACTTGCAGCGCGCCACGCTCAACCACGCCAATCTTTCCAAGGTCAATCTGCTAGAAGCAGAACTGGTTAGCGCTTACTTATTTGAGGCGACGCTTCGAGGTGCTCAGCTCACCTCAACACACCTGAGCCATGCCTACTTGTTTGGAACCGATTTTCGAGAAGCCGTGCTGATCAATGCGGACTTGCGCTGGGCCAACCTCAGCCGCGCTAACTGGGACGGTGCAACGCTACAGGAGACAGACTTCAGCCGCTCCATCCTGACACCCAATCCCCAGCGAAAATTCTAGGAGAGTGGGTGTCTAACCCGAACCTGGCAAGAACCTGGCAAGAAGCTTAATCCTCAAACACTGCGCCCTTCTGCATCAACTGTCGCCGAGTTTCTTTAGGAATCCCCTGATTTTGCCGAAAGCGGGCTTTTTCGACCTCTACTCCGTCCAGATTGGCGTCGTTGAAGTTGACGTAATAGAGGTTTGCGCCACTTAAGTTAGCGCTGTAAAGATTGGCACCCTGCAAATCGGCACTCATGAGATTGGCACGTCGCAGGTTGATGCCCAGCAGCATGGACTCGCCCAATTTGGCCCGGCAAAGCGCCGCTCCAGTGAGGTTAGCGTAGCGTAAGTCCGAGGCAAATAAATTGGCGTCACACAGGTCAGCTCCGATTAGATTTGCCCGCATCACTGAAGCACTCGTCAGGTTAGCTCCGGAAAGATTGGCGCTCGTGAGGCTAGCATCATTGAGCCTGGCACTAATCAACACAGCGTGATGCAAAGTTGCACTAGTCAGATTCGCGCCGCTCAGGTTGGCGCTGCTAAAATTGGCTCCAGTCATATCAGCGCCAATCAGCACTGCCCCGCGCAGATCGGCCCCTACAAACGTTTTTCCGCTCAGACCGACCGATGGCTGAGCGGAACTTAAAACTTTACTAGCAGCACCCAGTCCTGCAACCCTGAGAAGCTCAGCAGGATCTTCGGTATCAGCACTTTGTACGCGGTCAATCGCCTGGAGGAGTCCTTGCAGCGAGTCCTGTAGCTCTTGACCCTCTAGCCCTTTCTCGCCCCGAACCAGTTCCTGTAAAAATCTCTTGAGGGCTTGGTCGTCGCTCACATCTCAACCCGTTTGCTGAATGTATACCCTTGGGTTCGCTTCCCATAGTTTAATCAACGTTTCAATCACTGCCCGCTTGCTAGGACTCGTTTCTTTCGCGAGGAGGTCTTGCAAAGCCACCGATGAACTAAACGCCTGGGATTCCGCTTTAGCAGCAGAGTCAGAGCTGGGAACGGCGTGAAGATGCCTTGGCAGGGTGCCCTCGAAGCGATCAGCGTGCAGCATAACGGTTTACCGACAGTGAATTTGGGTTCTGAGTAGAGTGATAAGCGAAACAGAAAATCTTTCGCAGGAAACCATGCAAAGGCTCTTTGTAACCCCGAAGTCAACGAACGACTGCTGACTTACACCTATGACCTACACCTAAGATGACCTACACCTAAGATATAAACCAGAATACAGCTAAAAGAGCTGACCAGACATCGCTCAACAGAAGGAAACCATCAAGGATAATCAATTCCGCGAAGTACCTCTAGGAATTAAAGACTAGCACCTTAGCGACTCTGAGCAGACACCAGAAGAGGTATGCCAAGATAGCTAGACCAAATTAATCTAGGAACAACGGGAAGCAACAGAGAAGAGCATAGATATACCTATGCTCTCTACAATATAGCAGCAACTCTAGAGAGATGACTATAGCAGTTTTCCATTTACGCTGTTTTTTCGGGCTGTTTTTCGGGCTGTTTTGCGGGCGAGCCTTTGGAAAGCTAGCCTCTGTCAGGTTGTTGGCGATTAGAGGGGGCGCGGTTGCCGCTTCATCATCAGCGCTACCAGCAGGGCCGCTGTGCCGCAGGTTAGCCCCAGAAATAGCCATAGTCCCAGGTTGCGCCCTTTGTAGTAGGCAACTCCTGCACCCGCGAGTCCAATCAGGCAATGCAGCGTCAGCACCAGCCAGAGGGTCTGGTCGGCAGGCAGCAGGGGGGCGATCGCCCTCAGATCGAAACTGTTCAAAGGGGTATCCATGCAGAGAGCAGCTTCAGGCAGCGCGGATGATTCACTGATGGTTGATGTTTTTATTGGTTGATGTTTCTATCATCGCATTTCTACCCTGTTTTCTGATGCCTTGCCAGGACGCTATCGGCGCTGGAGCGTTAGCAGGGTAATTGGGTTAAGCGGCGCAAAGCGCGTGAGGGCGGCCACAGGAACCGAGCGAGCCAGGTTGACCTGGAGGGCGTGCTGCTGCCAGGTGGACTGATGAGCCTGGAGCCAGGTTTGGGCGATCGCCAGATGGTCAAGTGTGGCGATCGCTATGACAATTCGCCCGTCGGGTTTCAGCACAGCGGCGCAGTGATGCAAAATCGCGTCCAGTTGTCCACCGCTGCCGCCAATAAACACTCGGTCGGGCGCAGGTAAGGCTGTCAGCGCGTTGGGCGCTTCGCCCTGACAGGGTTTGAGATTGGGAGTCTGAAAGCGTTGGGCATTTTGCTGGATGAGGGCTAAGCCGGCAGCAGTTTTTTCGAGGGCATAGACGGTAGCCTGCGGACAGAGGCGCGCCATCTCGACTGACACCGAGCCAGTGCCTGCGCCGATATCCCACAGGACTGGCCCAGAAATTTGCCCAGAAATTTGCCCAGAAATTTGCCCAGAAATTTGCCCAGAAGGCAGCGCTAGCTCTCCCAACGCCAGGATACGGACATCCCGCTTGGTCATTAGGCCAGGGCGATCGCCAAAGCTGAGAAACGCAGCATCGGGAATGCCCAACACAGGCAGCGCCGACCCGTCTGGCTCTGGCGTCGCCGCGTCCCGCAGCACCACTACGACATTCAGCGGTGCAAACTGATGATCATCGGTTGCCGCAAGTGCCTCTGGCGAGAAGCACTGCACCCGTTCGTCGGCTCCGCCCAGGTTTTCACAAACCCAGAGGGCATAGCGACCTGGCAAGTCGAGACTGCACACCAGGCGGGCGATCGCTCCTGGTGTGTTGCGTCCATCGGTGAGGACGGCGATGGTGGCTGCGCCTTGCTGCAATGCCTGCATCAACGGATCGGGCGATCGCCCGTGGGCGCTCACCAATCGTGCTGCTTGCCAGGGCACTTTGATCCGGCTAAAAGCAAGCTGGATAGCGCTGAGATGCGGATGAAACGTGAGCCAGTCGGCAGGAAACTCCGTCAGCAGTAGCCGTCCCAGACCAAAGAACAGCGGGTCGCCGGAAGTCAGAATGGCCACCAAAGGTGATGGGAGTAGGGCGGATGCGGGTTCGGAGGTGCTAGAGATTAAGCCGGGTGCTGGAGACAAATCTGGGCTTAAATAGGTGCGAATTTGCTGGAGTGCTGCGTGTAGATCGGTTAGGGGTAGCCTGGGGGCGGGGTGATGGGGAAAGTAAGACAGGTGGCGATCGCTCCCCACCAGCAGCGTGGCCTCTTCTAGCACTTGCCTGGCTGCTGCTCCCAACCCGTCTGCACCGTCTAGCCCAATGCCAATAATGTGAATTGAAGCCATGCAGGGTTTATAAAGTTTGATTTGGGCGGGCTAACGCATATTCTGCTTTTTCTCTTGTTTAGGATCACGCTGGGCGGCGGCGGCAATTTCGGCATCGAGGAGGGTCTGGCCGGTGGCAGCCAGGTACACGTCATCGAGGCTGGGGCGCGACTGCGACACGCCAAAAATAGGCAGCCCATTGTCTTTGAGGGCTTGCTGAATTGTGAGCAGCGCATCGCTCTGGGCATCTACCACCAGATTCAGCGAGTTGCCCTGGGCTTCATTCAAAATCACTTCCTGGACAAAGGGCATGGCCTTGAGCAGGCGAGTAGCGTGGTCGGCCTCGTCGGCAGGCGTGAACTCGCGCAGGCGCAGCGTAATGCGATCGCCCCCCAGTCCGTCCTTCAGCGCCGAGGGCGTACCTGAAGCAATCAGCTTGCCCCGGTCAATAATGGCCACGCGATCCGCCAGCGCGTCTACTTCTTCGAGGTAGTGACTGGTGAGCAAGATCGTCGTGCCGTCTTCACGCAGCTTGCGCAAAAAGTCCCATACTGCCGTCCGGCTTTCGATATCCAGGCCCACAGTCGGCTCATCCAGCACTAGCACGTCCGGCTGATGCAACAGCCCCGCCGCCAAGTCCAGCCGTTTGCGAATGCCGCCGGAGTAGGTGCCCGTTTTGGTGTCGGCGTAGTCTGTTAAGCCGAGTAGTGTAATGACCTGCGAGATGCGATCGCCAATCATCGCTTTGGGCAAATGATACAGCGCCGCTTGCAGTTCCAGCAGCTCGCGCCCGGTCAGCACTTTGTCTAGCGCCACCTCCTGGGCCACATAGCCAAGCCGCTGCCGTGCCAGGCGGGGATTCTCTAACACCGAGTCGCCCGATACTTCAATGCGCCCTGCATCCGGCGTAGACAGCGTACAAAGGCAGCGAATCGTCGTCGTTTTGCCTGCGCCGTTGGGGCCGAGCAGCCCCAAAATTTCACCTGGCTCGATCTGGAACGACACGTCTTTGACCGCTTCTACGCTGCCGTAGCGCTTTTGCAGATTTTCGATGAGAACTGCGGGAGCCATACCAGTTGCCGTGATCACGTCACTCACTAGTGTACTGAGTCCTGGGCGTTCGATGGAGGGGGCGAAGGCGCAGCATTGGACACAGACCATTAGGTGCTGATGTGGCGCTGCACGCGAGCCTTGAACCAGCCGACTTGGCGCTGGAGGCGGCGGCTGGGGCTGGTGGCAGCTTCCAGCGTCAGCAGCAGTGCGTTGATGACAAACGCCAGCAGGGAAACGGCGATCGCCCCTGACCAAATTTTGTCGTAGCGGCCCTGAGCGATGCCGTCAAACAGCAGGGTGCCCAGCCCACCCGCCCCAAACTTTGCGCCGATGGTGGCAATGGCGATCGCCACAATGGCTGACAGCCGCAGCCCCGCCAGAAAAATCGGCAAAATCAGCGGCACCTGCACCCGCCACCAGCGCTGCCAGGGGTTCATGCCCATGCCCCGCGCCGCCTCCAGCACCGATGGCTTGATGCCCTCCAGCCCCACCACCAGATTGCGTACCAAAATCACCTGCGTATACAGCACCATTGCCACAATCACCGATCGCGCATTTAGCCCAAACACGGGAACCAGAAAAATAATCAGCGCCAGACTGGGAATCGTATATAAAATCCCCAAGCTGCCCAACACCGGCACCGATAGCCAGCGATAGCGCGTCACCAACAGCGCCACGGGCAGGGCCACCAGAACGGCGATCGCCAGCGCCACCAGCGTCATCTGCAAATGCTCGAGCGCCAGGTTCCAGACGAGCGTAGGGTTTCTCAGCAGGTAAAGCATTGAGGAGAGGAGTAGACATTAAGAATTGAGAGGCGTAAGCAGATAATACGGTGTGCCATCCGGAAAATAAAGAAACTGCCCCAATACTCCAACACCCCAACACCCCAACACGCCGCTTCATCGTGCCTTCCATCACAGCCCAACTCCCTCTGCTCACGCTAAAGTAGCCAAGACATCTCTTCCCTATCCGACCGCCCCATTTATCGGGTATTCACCATGAGTGCAACTCCTTTTGAGCAACTCCGTCAGCGCTTCAAGACTTTGGGAGCGCAGCTCAGCAAAGAGATTCTAGAAGAGGCTAAACAGTCGGTTATCGATTGGCTGAATCAAAACGCGGCTGAACTTGCCCACCACAACCCCAGCGCCGAATACAACGGGGTTTTCATGCAGTACTTCCACTGGTATTTGCCCGCCGATGGCACCCTCTGGAAGACGCTTGAACAAGACGCAGCGGCGATCGCCAAAGCTGGCTTTACGGCAGTCTGGCTGCCCCCGGCCTACAAGGCCACTGGCGGTGGTTACGATGTGGGCTACGGTGTATATGACCTGTTTGACCTGGGCGAATTTGATCAAAAAGGCTCAGTGCGCACCAAGTACGGCACCAAAGACGAGTACCTGGCAGGCGTCAAAGCAGCCAAAGCCGCCGGGCTGCAAATCTATGCTGACGTGGTGTTTAACCACAAAATGGGTGGCGATGCTGAAGAAGAAGTGGAAGCAGTTCCGGTCGATTCCAACAATCGCCTCGTTGCCGTCAGCGGCGTCGAGACAATCAAAGTCTGGACAAAATTTGACTTTCCCGGCCGGGGCGACAAATACTCCAGCATGAAATGGCGCTGGTGGCATTTCGACTCGGTGGATCACAATATGTATCAACCCGGTCGCTACCAAATCTACCGCTTCAAAGACAAAAACTTCCAAGACAAAGTAGAACTGAGCAACGGCAACTACGACTATCTGATGGGCTGCGACCTAGACATGACCAACCCAGAAGTCCGCGGCGAACTGAAGTATTGGGGCGAGTGGACGCTCGATATGGTAGGCGTAGACGGCTTCCGGCTAGATGCCATCAAACACATCCACGGTGACTTTTTTAACGACTGGCTCGATCATCTGGAAGCCTACGCCAAACGCAGCCTCTTTGCGGTCGGCGAATACTGGACCCAAGACTTGGGCACACTCCACTGGTATCTGGCAAACACGCAAGGTCGCCTGTCCCTGTTTGACGTACCGCTGCACTACAACTTCTATGAAGCCAGCAAGGCTGGTGGCTTCTATGACATGCGGAAAATCTTGGACAATACGCTGATGCAGCAGGTGCCGCTGCTGTCGGTTACTTTCGTAGACAACCATGACACCCAGCCTTTGCAAGCGCTGGAGTCTCCGGTCGAAAGCTGGTTCAAGCCGCTGGCCTACGCGCTGATCCTATTGCGGGCGGAGGGCTATCCCTGCGTCTTTCATGCCGACTATTACGGCGCACACTATAAAGACAAAGGGCGCGACGGCAACGAGTACGAAATCTGGATCGACTCTCAGCACGACATTCTCAACAAGCTGCTGTTTGCCCGTAAACACTTTGCCTACGGCGAACAATATACCTATTTTGACCATGAAGACGTAATCGGCTGGACGCGGCTAGGCAACGAAGCCCATCCCCGTGCTCTGGCGGTGATCATGAGCGATGGCCCTGGCGGCAGCAAGTGGATGGAGGTGGGCAAGCCCAATACCATGTTCTACGACATCACCGAGCAGGTGCAAGAACCCGTGCAGACGAATGCCGACGGCTGGGGCGAGTTTCGCTGTAGCGGTGGCTCGGTGTCGGTCTGGGTGCAGGCAGATTCGCTCGTGGATAAGATATCTACGCTTTTGGCGAACCTGGGCTGGCTGCCATCGGCTTAGTTCTATGAGCAGGCAGCGGCCGTACTCCGAAGCCACCGGACTGTTCAAAAGATTTCAATTGCCTCTAGCCCAAACCCCTCTTGCTTGCTCTGGGCGAGGGGCTTTTAGCTAAATAAGTAGGTGGACATCAATAAACATAAAACCCAAAGACCCTGTGCCGCCCGCGGCGCGGGCGGCACAGGGTTTAAGATCTGTTTTTTAATCTGGTCTATCTACCCTTAGTGGTGCAGAAAACTTTTTCGGGTCGATTTTGAGCAAGTGTACCATCGTCCAGAACCTTGTATCTTGGTTGAATTTTTAGTCATTCTCAATAAAATAGGCCTTACGCAGTTGGGTGATTTTTCGCGGGCTGCGCCCGCGAAAAATCACCCAGAATCTATACAACTCGTTTCAACTGCGTAAGTCCTGTAAAAGTTCTTATTGGGAATGGCGAGTTTACTGGGTTTCAGGAGTTTTCTGCACCACTAAGCTATCTACCTATCTACTTAGTTTTTAGCTAATATTAGCTAATAGTTTTTAGCTAAATAAGAGATGTAAAAGGGGACTAGACATTTGCGACTAGTCCCCTTTCTTTGGATTCAACTTAACTTGAACTTTGAACCAATTGAACTTTGAACCAAAATAAACGGTTCCAATTGAACTTGAACTCGATTGAACTTATTCGATCGTATCGAAGTAACGTTGAGTGAACTCTCCTAGCTGAACAACATCAGCCAATCGTTGAAAACTATCCGAAGTAGTCGTCAGTGAAGCTCAATTCGATTTACTAAGGTTGACCAGACAATCATCACTGAAACCCCTGCTTATTAGCCTTTCACCTAACCTCTATAGGAGGTGTGGAAGCTGCGGAGCAACATTCTTATAACTGCCCGACCATGGACTGTAGATAGGGGTCTGACAGAAATTAAATGTACGACTCACTCTGTTTTAGGATGTAAAAACTAATCGCATCGGGTGTGATGCTGGAGTCCGAGCAGGAGGCACAAGCTCAACTCCGAAAGCTTTGTTTTTCTGGGTTCTTAACCAGTTTTGTGCCTGCATTTAAACTAACACTAACCTTCTGGGGTTTGGCAACCCTTTTACCAAAGTTGAAACGACGTTACACAGCGCAATGTTTTGGTGACAAGACTTAGGAGTCGGGGGTCAGGGGTTAGGGGCTGTGCAAAAATCGGGGGCGGATGGGTGGGTGAGAAGGTATGTTTGACTGCGCATCGGCTGCGGAAATGCCCCCGAGGTGCGATCGCGCTCCATTACGTCGTGTTAACAGATGCCCACAATCAGACTTAGTGAGTCGGAGCTGGCGCTAGAATGGCTGAATGGCAGGTATTTCAGGCGTTTGAGGGCTATTTAACTAGAAGCTATTTGGCGAGGAGCGACGCAGCATCATGGTACAAGAATTAACCTACCCCAATTCCCCCTCCGGCAGTTCTACGGACATGGACGCGTTTTGGATGCCGTTCACTGCCAATCGACAATTTAAGGCAGATCCTCGGCTGTTTGTGGCCGCCAAGGATATGTACTACACCACCCACGACGAGCGGCAGGTGCTGGATGGCACGGCAGGACTCTGGTGTGTGAATGCAGGACACTGTCGCATCAAAATTGCCGAAGCGGTGCGCCGCCAGGTGAATACGCTGGACTACGCGCCAGCATTTCAGATGGGGCATCCGGGCGCGTTTCAACTGGCAGATCGACTGGCGAAGATGCTGCCGGGGGATCTCGACCATGTGTTTTTTGCCAACTCTGGGTCTGAGGCGGTAGAGTCGGCACTAAAAATTGCGATCGCCTATCATCGCGCCAAAGGCGACGGCACCCGCCAACGGCTGATCGGGCGAGAACGGGGCTATCACGGCGTCAATTTTGGCGGCATTTCCGTTGGCGGCATTCCCACCGTCCGCAAGTTCTTCGGCAGCTTGCTGACTGGCGTAGACCACCTGCCTCATACGCATAGTCTGGAGCACAACGCCTTTAGTCAGGGGCAACCGGAATGGGGCGCACATCTGGCAGATGACCTGGAGCGGCTTGTGGCGCTCCATGATGCGTCGAATATTGCTGCGGTAATTGTGGAACCCGTAGCTGGCTCGACGGGTGTGCTCATTCCTCCTGTGGGCTATTTGCAGCGCCTGCGTGAGATTTGCGACAAATACGGCATTTTGCTGATTTTTGATGAAGTGATTACGGGCTTTGGGCGGCTGGGCGCACCGTTTGCCGCCGACTACTTTGGCGTCATTCCCGACATCATCACGGTTGCCAAGGGCATCACCAATGGCACGGTGCCGATGGGCGCAGTCTTTGTTCGCAAGCATATCTACGAGGCCTTCATGCATGGGCCAGAGAATGCGATCGAGCTATTCCACGGCTATACCTATTCGGGGCATCCAGTCGCCTGCGCCGCAGCCCTGGCAACGCTGGATGTATACGAAGAAGAAGGACTATTCCAGCGGGCAAAGGATCTGTCGGGCTATTGGCAAGAGGCGCTGCACTCGCTGAAGGGGTTGCCCCATGTGATCGATGTGCGGAACCTGGGATTGGTGGGGGGCATTGAGCTAGAGTCGATTCCAGGCAAGCCAACGGCCCGCGCCTTCAACATATTCTTGCAAGCCTACGAAAAGGGACTGCTGATCCGCACAACGGGCGATATTATTGCCCTGTCGCCGCCGCTGATTATTGAGAAGCAGCACATTGACCAGATTATATCGATGCTGACGGATCTGCTGAAAGCAACGGTCTAGCGAGGTTTCAGGAGTCAGGAGTTAGGGATCAGGAATAAGGCATCTGACCCCTGCCCCCTGCCCCCTGTCACCTGTCACCTGATCCCTTTACACCGGCAGGAGTCCGTCGGGTGGCGTGATTTCAATGCGGCGGTTGGGCAAATCGACCACGGGCACGATCGCCCTCACAAAGGGAATCAGCACTGTGGTCGTTTTGGCTTGTGGCTCTAGCAAGCGCACCTCTAGCAGGTCGTTTCCTGCCGCCAGCAGGTCGGTGACTATGCCCACCTGAGTCTGGGTGTCCTGGTGCCACACTTCCAGCCCAATCAGGTCGCGGACATGGAACTCGTCGTCTTCCAGAGGCAGGCGATCGCCCGCCGGCACCAGCATCATCGCCCCGCGCAGAGCCTCCGCCTGAGTGCGATCGCCGACTTCAGCAAACTTCACCACAAACAGGTTTTTCCCAGCCAGCGGCCGCCCCGCCATCAGCTTGACGGGTTTCGGCGCGGCGTCTCCGGCCGCTTGCAGCCAGCGCACACCCGGCTTCACAAACCGCTCCGGGAAGTCAGAATCAGGATAGACCCGCACTTCGCCGTTCAGCCCCTGCGCGCCGACAATTCGACCCACCTCCATCCACTCGGAACCCGGCTCCGAGGCGTTGGGCATTTCTGCTGCCATGCTATTTTCATTCCTCTAAAAATTGGACATTTGGAGGCTACCCACCGCTTCAGGGTCGCTGCTGCCCACGGCGTTTGTCTGATTCAGATATTCTCGTCGAGACGTTAAACACTCTTGCAGCAGCAAGTTCATAGTAGGCGGCACGTTCTCAACCCGTGTATACAACACCAGTTCGTGGGGCGGCCCGATCAGGAGCGATCGCAAATCAGGCTGAACCAACACCTGATTAACCCGCTCAATGTTGTAGACCCCAAGATGATCAGACTTGCGATCAATCGACGCTGTAACAATCGTGCCCAGTGCAAAAAACTGGACACAGAGCCGATTGTCCAGCGTCGCCACCCGCGCACTGCGATTTCCCGCCTGATAGACCCCTACCTGAAGCGGCAAATTCGCCAGTGCTGCGTCTACCCCGCCCAGCGTCGCCAAAACCACCGTCGAAACCACATAAAAAATCCTCACAGCCCGCTCCTGCTTACTAAAACTAGAAGAAACGTTGATGGTTCAATGCTATGGATTTTAGTTTAGAGAAGATTGGTGCATTCCAATTTATCAAGGTCAATAAATAGAGCCGCGAATAGAGCCGCCCTCTGTAACCTGATTCAGACGTCCCTGATTCAACGGCTAAGAACCTTGCAGGCGCAATGAATCAACAAAATACAAAAAATACAAGCTGGTTTTAAAGAGTTGGCTACTAAAAGTTGGCTACTAAAAGTTGGCTACTAAAAGTTGGCTACTAAAAGTTGGCTACTAAAAGTTGGCTACTAAAAGTTGG
>RFIF01000400.1 GCA_003695655.1 Cyanobacteria bacterium J069 | reverse complement strand
GTTGAGGATGTCGTTGACCACGCGCTGCTGAGCGCCCGTGAGCTGGAAGGGCAAGATCTGGTAGAACTCATCGATCAGCTTGCCCGTGGGCGCGAGGACGGCGCTAGTCTGTTCCTGGCGCTGGGTTTGGCGGCGCTTCAGCAAGCCCAATTGCAAATAGAAAAACTCGTCGAACACGAGGCGGCGGCGGGCGGCGGCGAGGGATTCGCCTTCGGGTGGGAAGTGAATGTGGGCGATCGCCTCTTGAATTCCCACCAGTCCATACTTTTCCCGCAGTCCATTGGGCAGCGCCTCCTGCAATTGCGTCACCGCAGGCAGCGCCCCCAGCACTGCTTTGCGCAACACATCCGCCTGCACCCCTTCCGTTAGCGGATACACCGGCACCACGCGCCCCACCTTCATCGACTCGATCGACCCACCAATATGATCGATCACTTCAATCTGCGGGTCGTCCAGGGTTTTGCCATATTTGCTCTGCTTGACAAGGCCGGAAGCGGCTACCACCGCACCGGGTGGATACAGTCGGCGCTGCTGTTCTTGCCAGCCGCGATTGCGAAACCGCGCCCCGGCATAAAACCGGCTCAGCTTGATTTGCCCGGTGTGGTCGCGCACGGTCATTTCAAAAATGGCCAGCTTGGCATTGCGCGGACTGTTGAAGATTGTGCAGCTTTTCACCGTGCCAATCAGCGTCACCGTTTCGCCTGGTTCCAGGTCGCGGATGTTGACCTGGCGAGCATAGTCGATATGGTCGCGTGGGTAGTAGTAGAGCAAGTCGCGGACAGTGTGCAGTCCTAGCTTGGCGAGACGTTCAGCATTTTTTGCACCCACGCCGGGGAGATAGGTGACTGCCTGATCAAGGGTGAGACGGGTGTTTTTTTCGACGAGAGGAACTGCTTTGGGGACTTTCGTTTTGGTTGAGGTGGCGGATGTTGCTTTTTCATTCCCGGCATCGGCTGCGGCAGAATCTGGTTCAAGGCTGGCGCTCTGCGACTGTTCTTCTGTGGTGCGCCTGGTTTGGTAGATGACCCGGCGTGTGTCTGCTACAAGGTGTTGGCGCTGGGCAAAGGTGAGGTCGGAATAGCGCGAAAACTCCTGGGCGATCGCCCGCAGACGCTCCTGTTCCACAATTGGCAAATCTGGCGGCGGCTCCCGCAGCGTCAGCGCCAAAAACTCGCTAAAGCGGTGCTGGTTGCCTTCTAGGTCGTTAAAGCCCCGCTCTGCCTCGATGGTTAATGCTTTTTGCAGTCGCAGCCAGTCCATGCTGGAATTCTAGAGTGGATTGTCTGACTTGGAGACAGAGTGAGGGATCAGGAGCCAGCGGTCAGGGGTCAGGGAGAAAAATATTCACCCAGTGGGAATTCAGTCCTCAAACCAGGTAGCGCGCCACGCTTGCTCTGCCTGGGCGATCGCCCGCTCTCGGGTTTTCTTCTCATAGTCTTTGCCGATCTGTTTCAGCCGCGCATTTAACCCCCGCACCTTCGATCGCCAATTGGCCAGCAGCGGCGAGCCAAACTCTAGCTCCCCTAACCGCAGGCGAATGGCCATAATCCGCGTCACCGACACCTCATCAGAAGCCTCTCCTCGCGCTTCAATCACCAGATTTAGCAAGTTGGGCGGACTAGCCGTTGATTCCGCAATACTCGTTTTGGCAGCAACCTCCAAAATTGGCTCTGGGATTTTGCTTGGTAAGATATCAGCCTGATGCAGCAGACGATTTGCCGCTTGAGACTGATCGCGCAATATAGCGGCGATCCGTCGCTCCAGCTTGGCCTGCCAGCGGGCCAGCACCTCCGGCGGAGTTAGGGGATGAGAAGCGGTGGTTGACCTGGAAACATTCGCAGCGTCGGAGAGTGCTGCGGTGGCAGCTTCCAACAGAAAGGTTGATGCATTTTGAGCCGCATCGGATTCCGAAAACACGCGGGCACTTTCGTCGTCTTCCAAACTATCTTCAAAATCAGGCAGTAGAGCGTCTCGATCAGACTCAAAATCGTCTTCAAACTCAAAATCGTCTGCAAAGTCAGACTGCTCCTCATCGTCAGCGTCAAACGAGGTGGAGTCAAACGAGGTGGAGTCAAACGAGAAAGTCCGATTGGCGATCGCCTTTGACATCGCCCCAAAGTTTTCTTGCAGCGCTGACTGTAGCTCCTCTGCCTCATCTTGTGACAGAATCAGCCCTGCAACACCACCCGCCATTTCCTCAGCAGACTCAGCCTCAGTCCCCGCAGCCTCTGCCTCCGCCTTAACTTCATCCAAGGCAGCTTCTAGCCGTGCCTGGGAAGTCTGAGCTACCTGACGCAGCGATCGCTGTAACGCCTCACGCTGGCTCACTGCCAAGCTTAGAAATGCCTCTGGATAGCCCTGAGTGCAGAGGTGATAAGTGGCCATAATCAGTTGTTGACGGGCAGTGGTGCCTAGTTCTGCCAGATAGCTGCGATAGATTTGCTCAAACTCTTGGCCCAAAGTGGCGATCGCCGCTTCCAAAGCCGCCATATCTTGCTCAATCTGCTCAACAGTTCTCGCCATCCTCAAAACCCCATTCAATGCCAAAAGGCCAGAGTCCAAAAGCCATATCGACTACAGCCCTCATCCTCCAGCCTTTCCACATGCCTCTAGAAATAGCGTCCTGGAAACCCCTCGCTGCAAAGACTAGAGAGCGATCGCCCCCCCTCCATCAGCAGATCCAAGTCCCTACTTCTTCTTTTTCTTATCGTCTTTCTTTTTCTCGTCCTTTACTTCGCTTTTCGGCTCGTCCTTCACTGCCGCTTTTGGCTCTTCCTTAATCCCAGTCTGAGCCGCAACTTCTGCCGCAAAGTCAGCCTCTTCCTTCTCAATGCCTTCACCCATCACAAACCGCACAAACCGCCTGACCTGAATATTCTCACCCAGGCTCGCAATCACGTTTTTAATGTGCTCTTCGACGGTAATGCTTTGATCCTTAATGTAGGACTGATCCAGCAGCGACAGTTCCTTCAAGCGTTTTTCAATCCGCCCTTCCACAATTTTGACGCGCACTGCCTCCGGCTTACTCGACAGATCGTCCTTGCCGGCTTCAATGTCCTTCTCTTTAGTAATCACCTCTGGCGGAATGTCGGCGACCTTCACATATTCCACGTTTGGGCTAGCAGCAATCTGCATCGCCACATCGCGCACCAACTGCTGAAAAGCCTCGTTTCGCGCCACAAAGTCTGTCTGGCAGTTGACCTCGACCAAAACGCCAACCCGCCCGCCCGTGTGGATATAGCTTCCCACCAAACCTTCAGCGGTTGTTTTACTCAGCGCTTTTTCCGCTTTAGTGATGCCTCGCTTCCGCAGCCATTCCACCGCCTTTTCAACATCGCCATCTGATTCTGCGAGGGCTTTTTTGCAATCCAGCATACCTGCGCCAGTCTTGTCGCGCAGTTCCTTGACAAGCTTTGCCGAAATATCCGCCATGATCAGTATTAGTCCCCGTGTGCAAGTGGTTGAGTGTCGCTATCCAGGTCTTAGGTTACTCGGAATCAGAGTCTAAGGATCAGGTGCCAGAACTAGGAGGTTAAGCCTGACACCCAAATGCCCAAAGCCTTAGCCCTCTTGAGGTGCTTCTTCGTCTACAAACTCAGCATCTTCGTAATCATATTCATCCTCAACACCCTCATAGTCGAACTCATCTTCTCCATCTAGCTGGCCATGGCGACCTTCGTAAATGGCATCGGCCAGACGCCCCACAATCAGCTTGATCGAGCGAATCGCGTCGTCGTTAGCGGGAATCGGGACATCGACCAGATCCGGATCACAGTTCGTATCCAGCAGAGACACGATGGGAATACCTAGCTTCTGGCACTCCTGCACTGCGTTATACTCTCGGCGCTGGTCTACAATCACCACAATATCAGGCACCTTCCGCATGGCCTTGATGCCACCCAGATACTTTTGCAGCTTCTCTAGCTCTCGACGCAACATGGCAGCTTCCTTTTTGGGAAGCAGATCGAGCTGTCCTGTTTCCTGGCGACGCTCCAGATCTTTGAGGCGATCGACGCGAGTCTTGATCGTGGCCCAGTTGGTCAACATCCCGCCCAGCCAGCGCTGATTGACAAAATACGAGCCACAGCGCAGCGCCTCTTGAGCCACAATGCCAGCCGCTTGGCGCTTGGTGCCAATGAACAAGAACTTACTGCCCTTTTCTGCCTCAGTGCGCATATAGTTGTACGCACTATCCATGTACTGGGCAGTTTGCACCAGGTCAATAATGTGAACCCCGTTACGCGAGGTATAGATGTAGGGCGACATTTTGGGGTTCCAGCGTCGGGTCTGGTGGCCAAAGTGAACCCCTGACTCAAGCAATTGAGCCAATGAAACAACAGGCATGAGTTTTGATCTCCTTTCGGGTTATTCCTCCATCCGGGAGCATCCTGCCCATGCGCGGCGGCGGGACTGGCCAGAAAACTGCCTGACAAAACCCGTGAAAACCCTTGGCGCTAAAGGATCAGAACACCCGAAAGCCCGGATGTGTGAATTTAGACAACTTCTCTAGCGTATCACAATGAACAGACAAGTTAGGCGGCTTTTCGCAAGACTCGCAAGGTGCTGTCTAGCTTTCGCGGGCCGCCAGTTTTTCTGGCACTGAGGCCTGTTGAGTAGAGTCCTCTTTCTCTTTAGCCTGATTCTCTTGATTAGCCAGGCTGCGGCGCATAGCTTCGACAAATTGACTGACCCGAATCGGATCAATGGGTTGCTCAATTTGTCCGTGCCGCTTGAGCGAGCTGGAGACGATGACACCGTCTGCCGCTTGGATCAGACGCGGAATGTTTTCCCAACTGGCACCGCTACCAATAAAAACGGGCGTGTTGCCAGCCGCTGCGCTGGCTAATTCTAGATCTTCTTGGCTGGGCGGGCTGCCCGTAGACCAACCAGAGAGGATCACTGCATCGGCCAAACCTCGCTGGATCGTCTCTTGGACAGCGGTGGTCAGGTTGGGTGAGCCTAATGGGCGGGCATGTTTTACCAGCACATCTGCAAAAATCTTGACCTCGCTGCCAAGTTCGCGACGATAGCGCAATAGCTCATGGGCGCGTCCTTCGATCAGTCCTTGGTCTGTGGCCATGACGCCCGTAAGCACGTTGACGCGAATAAAGTGAGCCTGGGTGCAGGTGGCGATCGCCATAGCGCTCTGGGCATCATTGCGCAACACATTAACCCCAATGGGCAGCGTTACCAAATTCATTAGCCGCTGCACCACCAGGCTCATGGCGCTCACCACGGCCGGGTCTACACTCTCTTTGGTAAAAGGGGCATCGAAAAAATTCTCGATGATGAGTCCATCCACTCCACCCGACGCCAGGGCCGTGGCCTCTTGCTCTGCACGGGCAATCACGGCCTTTAAGCTGCTGCCCCAGCGCGGCGAGGTGGGCAATGGCAAAAGATGCACTACCCCAATAACCGGATGCTTAGTTTTAAAGATCTGCGTCAAGTCCACGCGGCTAGATAATTTACGGACTCAGTCCCACAATAGAGGCAATGGCAAAGCTCTACGAAAATAAAGCTTTAGAAATGAAGCTTTCAGCTTAAACTGGCTAGCCCAGTTTGAACCTTGAACAAAACCTGCCCTGAAACAAGTTCAAGCCGTTCATGTCTGGCTGGAAAGCCTGATCTGTTTGAATGCTGGAAAGAGCTTTGAAAGCTTGTCCCACTAGTTTCACTTTACAGCAACGGGTGCTCGATCTGAGAGCCGGCAGAGTGCCCAGGAATTGTCTACACTATAAATTGGTCAATAAAGTCGATAAATTGGTGGGCTAGTGGGCTGACGACTTTTATGTTTTTTTCCTTTGGCTTTAAGCTTTGGTGATGTGACCGCTTCCCGGTGACCATGATTGCGCCCCAAGATGCAGCAATCGCCGCCTCTCCAAAGTAGTTAGTGTGTGTTCTTCTGAACTCGGGGCTAGACCTGTCAAGGTTGTGTCTTTAGATCGGGGAAGTTTAGCTAAGTGCAGTTTGACTCAGGGAAAGCTTGAAAAAACGCTCATCAAAAGTATGGCTGGGCAGTAACACATACTCCTGCACTCCTCTACCTTTCGACAGGGATTGACATGAAATCCCATTAGATTGTGTAGTTATGTAATGTTTTGGTCTATCATAGATATTACTGAGATTAATGCGATTGCGGTTAACGGGTATTCCTGGCGCTGCTGCTGCTGAGGCGCTGGGAACTGGAGATGGTTAACGTCTCACTGCAACGAGCGATCGCTACGCATTCGTTCTGTTCACCGTTCAACACGCGCATTATCAGTATTTGAATGAGCACTAAGCCAAGTATTAAGCCAGTTATTGCAGTTTCTCACCTGGGTTGCGAAAAGAATCGAATTGACACAGAGCACATGTTGGGGCTGCTGGTGCAATCCGGTTATCAGGTGGATGCCAATGAAGAGTTAGCGGATTACGTCATCGTCAACACCTGTAGCTTTATCCAGGCTGCCCGCGAAGAATCAGTACGGACGCTTGTAGAGCTAGCGGAAGCCAACAAGAAAATTGTGATTACAGGCTGCATGGCGCAGCACTTTCAGCAAGAACTGCTAGATGAGATTCCCGAAGCGGTGGCTGTTGTAGGCACTGGCGACTACCACAAGATCGTAGAGGTAATTCAGCGGGCAGAAGCGGGCGAGCGCGTTCAGGAAGTCTCGGCTGAGCCAGTTTATCTTGCCGACGAAACAACACCCCGCTATCGCACCACCACCGAAGGCGTTGCCTATTTGCGGGTGGCGGAAGGCTGCGATTATCGCTGTGCGTTTTGCATTATTCCCCATTTGCGAGGCAATCAGCGATCGCGCTCCATCGAGTCCATCGTTTCCGAAGCTCGCCAGCTTGCCGCAGAAGGGGTGCAAGAAATTATCCTGATTTCCCAGATCACGACGAACTACGGCGTAGATTTGTACGGAGAACCCCGGCTGGCAGAACTGCTGCGGGCACTGGGTGAGGTTGAGGTTCCCTGGATTCGGATGCACTACGCCTATCCCACCGGGCTGACGCCAAAGGTGATTCAGGCGATTCAAGAAACCCCCAACGTATTGCCTTATTTAGATCTGCCATTGCAGCATTCTCATCCAGAGGTGCTGCGGGCGATGAATCGTCCCTGGCAAGGACAGGTCAACGACGGAGTCATCGAACGCATTAAGGCAGCGATCCCCGATGCCGTCCTGCGCACCACGTTCATCGTTGGCTTCCCCGGCGAAACTGAGTCGCATTTCCAGCATTTGCTGGAGTTTGTGCAGCGGCACGAGTTTGACCATGTCGGCGTGTTTACCTTTTCCCCTGAAGCAGGAACGCCGGCTTTTACCTTGCCCAATCCGCTGTCCCAGGCTGTGATGGACGAGCGGCGCGATCGCCTGATGCAGGTACAGCAGCCAATTTCTCTGAGGCGCAACCAGGCCCAAGTGGGCCGAGTCGTCGATGTCCTCATCGAACAAGAAAATCCCGAAACAGATGAATTGGTTGGACGGTCGGCTCGTTTCTCCCCGGAGGTGGACGGGCTGGTGTATGTCCAAGGCGATGCTCGGCTGGGATCAATGGCAACAGTGGAAATCACTGGGGCTGATGTCTATGACCTCTATGGGCACGTGGCAGATGCCCACACTCAACTCAGAGGCGCGCTCAGCCGTGTCTCAGCAAACTGAACTCTTTCAAGGAGACCTAATGACGCTTTCATTCACTAGTTTGGGTTTGTCTGAGGCGCGGGCGCGCCATCTAGAAAAATCTGGCTTTACCGCACCGACGCCGATTCAGGCGCAGGCCATTCCCCATTTGCTATCGGGGCGTGATGTAGTGGGTCTGGCGCAGACTGGCACTGGCAAAACTGCTGCCTTCTCGCTCCCCATCCTGGAACAGATTGACATCAACAACAACGCCGTACAGGCGCTAATTCTAACGCCAACCCGCGAACTAGCGATTCAGGTCTATCAATCGATTCGCACGCTGACAGACGATCGCCGCCTAAAAATCCTGCCAACTTACGGCGGACAAGCCATCGACCTCCAGATTAGCCGCTTGCAGCGCGGCGTTCACATTATTGTAGGGACGCCGGGCCGGGTGCTGGATTTGCTCAAGCGCGGCGACCTGAAGCTGAATAAGCTAAATTGGCTGGTGTTGGATGAAGCCGATGAAATGCTGAATATGGGCTTTATTCAGGATGTGGAAAAGATCCTCAGCCAGTCGCCCGCCGAGCGGCAGACCTCCTTCTTCTCCGCAACGATGGACCCGTCCATTCGGGAACTAGCCGCCAAGTTTCTGCGATCGCCCGTCACCGTCAGCATTGAGCAACCCAAAGCGGCACCTACCCGCATTAACCAGTTGGTCTATATGGTGCCGCGTGGCTGGACGAAAGCCCGCGCCCTCCAGCCGATTTTGGAACTCGAAGACCCCGAATCAGCACTGATCTTTGTCCGCACCCGCAAGGCCGCTGCCGACCTGACGCGCCAACTGCAAGCCGCTGGTCATAGCGTGGATGAGTATCATGGCGACCTGAGCCAATCTCAGCGAGAGCGGCTGCTGCTGCGGTTCCGCCAGCGCCAGGTTCGCTGGGTCGTCGCTACGGACATTGCCGCTCGCGGGCTGCATGTGGATGACCTCAGTCATGTGATCAACTACGACCTGCCCGACAGCGTGGAAAGCTACGTCCACCGGATTGGACGCACCGGCCGCGCGGGTAAGGAAGGAGTTGCCATCACCCTGATTCAGCCGTTGGACAAGCGTAAGCTCCGAGACATCGAACGGCACATTCGCCAGCAGTTGCAAACGGGCACGATCCCGACCCGCGCTCAGATTGAAGCTCGCTACCTGGAAAAACTTCAGGATCAGCTCCGGGATGCGCTGGTGGGCGATCGCCTGGCTTCTTTCCTACCCATCGTCACCCAGCTCAGCGAAGAGTACGACATGCGGGCGATCGCCGCTGCTGCTTTACAGATGGCCTACGATCAAACCCGCCCTTCCTGGATGCGCGGCGACCATGCCTACTCAGACGATGCCCCGGCGGAAGAAACCCGGCATCGCAGCGACTACCACCGCAACGATTACAACCATCACAGCGGCCCAAAACCCAAGCCCGTCAAGCGTTCCAAGACATCGGTTAATGAGTAAACTGAGCCTGAACAGAGAACTGAGGCGAACTCCTTAGCTAACGTTTGAAAAGTCAACATTGCCCTTTGGGGCAAAGATTGCTCCTTCTAAATTCCTCTTAGAGGGAGGACTTTTGAGCCAGTTCGCCTTTACAAAAAGGGGAACTTTCGCTCCAGGTTTCCTCTTAGGGGACATTTAAAACGTCTGACTGTTTGTCGCAAAGTGTGCAAGATCCCCCTGAATCCCCCCTGGCACTTGAACTGGCACTTTTAGTAATTACCCCTCGAGGCTGCTGCTTCGGGGGGTTTAATTTAGAAATTTTTCTAGAAATTTTTCTGAAAACTTTTGGCTCATGCTCTTTTGCCGCACATTTGAGCGCACATTTGAGCGCACATTTGAGCGCTATGCCAAATCCTTGAAAACGCGGCCGTTTCAAGATGTAACGCTGGAAAACCGGCCGCTCTGAGTCTAACGCCCCAGAGTGAGCATCGATACAGTTCTCGAAAGCACCCCCATCGTAGTATCAGCCGAGTCAGATATTCTCAATTCCTATGACCCTCCCCGCTGCTCTGCCTCGGGATTGCACCTTCAGCCCTTCTGACTGGGAGGCGCTGGCTCCTTTCTGGTATCCCGTCGCCTTTACCCACGAACTCACTGCCGACAGGCCCGTGGGCGTCCGCCTGCTAGACGAACGGCTGGTGCTTTACCGCACTGCTGACGGCAGCGTCACGGCGGCAAAAGATCTCTGCCTTCATCGCGGCGCGCCCCTCAGTCTGGGCTGGGTCGAAGACGGGGAACTGGTCTGCGCCTACCACGGCGTCCGCTATACCGCCGAGGGTCAGTGCGTCTGCATTCCTGCCGCCCCCGATGCCGCCATTCCCAAACGGCTGCGCCTTACCACATATTCCGTACGCGAGCAGTACGGCATGATCTGGGTGCGGTTGGTTGACAACGGGCCAGTGCCGTTCCCGGAGTTTGACGTCTGGGACGACCCCGACTATATCCAAATCATTCCTGACTCGGTTCATCTAGACGCCGCTGCGGGTCGCCAGATCGAAGGCTTTCTCGATGTCAGCCACTTTGCCTTTGTCCACAAAGACTCCTTTGGCGAAAGCGACAATCCCGAAGTGCCCGACTATCCCATCACCTTCACCGAGGGCGGGTTTACGGCAGACTATGTGAGTTCCGTCAGCAACCTGCCCCACGGCTACAAGCATCTCAGCCCGCCGGGGTTTCAGTGGCGGCGGCTGTTTCAGGCGTGGCTGCCGTTTACGGTCAAGCTCTCCGTCACCTTTCCTGATGGAATGCTGCATATCCTAAATGCGGCCAGCCCAATTTCCGCCCGCAAAACCCGCGTGTTTTCGCCCCTCTGCCGCAACTTTGATAAGGATGCGTCTCTGGAAGAAACCCTCGAATTTAACCACCAGGTGTTTGGTGAAGACAAGGCGATCGTTGAGGAACTCTGGCCGGAAGATCTGCCGATTAACCTGGCGGATGAAGTCCACATTGCGGGCGACAAAAGCTCGATTACCTACCGCAAGCTGTTGGCAAAGCTGGGGCTGGGACGCTCCTTCACGACCTAATTCCCTCACTAATTGATCTGGTTGATCTGGCTACTAATTGATCTGGCTACTATCTGGCTAAATCGCGCAGGTAAGGTCGCCGGCCCGCTGGCTAAAGCGGAGATTTTCGCGATAGTCGATAGGGCAATCGATGATAGCGGGCACGTCCTGCGCCAGGGCTTCCTTCAGCGTGGGGATGAAGTCGGTGGTGGCAGAGATGCGATAGCCCTTCAGCCCCATACTTTCCGCCAGTTTCACAAAGTCGGGATTGGTGAACTTGATAAACGCCGAGTCGCCAAAGTAGTTTTGCTGCTTCCACTCAATTAGTCCATAGCCGCCATCGTTAAAGATGATAGTGACAAACGGTGTGCCGATGCGAAGCGCGGTTTCGAGTTCCTGATTGTTCATCATGAAGCCGCCATCGCCCGTGACGGCGACGACCTTGCGATTGGGCGAAACCAGTTTAGCGGCGATCGCCCCCGGAATCGCAATGCCCATCGCAGCGAATCCGTTGGAGATGATGCAGGTGTTGGGGCGATCGCAGTGATAGTGTCGCGCCATCCACATCTTGTGCGCGCCCACATCCGAAATGACGATATCTTCGGGGCCCATCACCGTGCGCAGATCGTAGATCAGCTTTTGCGGTTTGATGGGAAAACCGTCGTCCTGGGCATGTTCCTCATAGTCTGCGAGGATGTCTTTGCGGAGATGGATGGCGTAGGGTTCGGGCTTATTTTGGCGATCGCTGCGCCGCTGAATTTCTTCGAGCGAGTCGGAGATATCGCCAATCACCTCGGCTAGCGGGATGTAGCTGCTGTCGATTTCCGCAGGCGTAGCGTTGACGTGAATCACCGGGATGTCGCCTGTGGGGTTCCAGCGCTTGGGTGAATACTCGATCAGGTCATAGCCGACGGCAATCACCAAGTCCGTATTGTCAAATCCGCAGCTAATGAAATCGCGCTGCTGTAAGCCGACCGTCCACAGCGCCAGGCGATCGGTGTAGGGGATCACACCCTTGCCCATGAACGTGTTTGCCACGGGGATATTGAGCGATCGCGCAAAGGCAATCACGGCATCACTGGCATGGGAGCGAATTGCGCCATTACCCACCAGAATAATCGGATTCTTAGCTTGCGAAATGGCGGTTGCTGCGCGTTCAATACTGTTAAACGATGCATACACTTTCTCGATCGCCTCTTTACGCAAGGGCTTTCCTTCGACCGTCATCGCCGCAATATTTTCCGGTAGATCGATGTGTACCGCGCCGGGTTTCTCACTTTGCGAAATCTTGAACGCCTTGCGGACAATTTCCGGGGTAATGCTGGGTCGCACGATTTGCGCGTTCCACTTCGTCACGGGTGAAAACATTGCCACCAGATCAAGATACTGATGCGATTCAATATGCATCCGATCGGTGCCCACTTGTCCGGTAATTGCCACCAGCGGCGCACGATCCAGGTTGGCATCCGCCACACCCGTCATCAGGTTCGTCGCGCCGGGCCCCAGCGTCGAGAGACACACGCCCGCCTTGCCCGTCAGCCGCCCATACACATCCGCCATAAACGCCGCACCCTGCTCATGCCGCGTGGTGATGAACTTAATGGACGAATGCTTCAGCGCCTCCAGGACATGCAAATTTTCTTCACCTGGTAGCCCAAAAATATATTCCACACCTTCGTTTTCCAGACATTTCACAAGCAGTTCGGCGGTGTTGAGGGGGGAAGTCATATAGGTTCCTGTGTGAATGGGAGAGGAGGAGAGGGGGAGAGAGGGAGAGAGGGAGAGGCAGCCTAACCCCTAACCCCTAACCCCTTACTTAATCCAGACGGTTTTGACGTTGACGAACTCCAAAATGCCTTCGCGGCCGAGTTCGCGGCCGTAGCCGGAGCGCTTGATGCCGCCGAAGGGGAGGCGCGGGTCGGATTTCACCATGCTGTTGAGGAAGACGCAGCCGGCTTCTAGTTCTGCGACGAGGCGATCGCCCTCTTCTGGGATTTGCGTCCAGGCGCTGGCTCCCAGCCCAAACGGCGTGCTGTTGGCCAGGCGGATGGCGGCATCCAGGTCGGGCACGCGGAAGACGGTGGCGACGGGGCCGAAGATTTCCTCCTGGGCGATCGGCGCGTCGGGCGGCACATCGACGATGATCGTGGGCGGATAGAAGTTGCCCTGGCTGAGTTTTGGGTCAGTTTTGGTGGGCACGTCGTCTGGGTCGCCGCCGATCAGCACTTTGCCGCCCGCGTCGATGCAGGCTTCCACCTGATGGTGAACTTCATGCAGAATGGCGGGCGTGGCCAGCGGCCCGATCTGGGTTTCGGGCAGCAGCGGATCGCCGATTTTCAGCGCTTGATATTTCTCAACTAACGCTTGAATGAATGCATCGGCGATCGCCTCTTGCACGATAAAGCGCTTGGCGGCGATACAGGATTGACCGTTATTGATCATGCGAGCCGTCACGGCCGTAGACACGGCCGCATCCAGATCGGCGCTCGCCATCACCACAAACGGATCGCTGCCGCCCAATTCCAGCACGGTTTTCTTCAAGTGCTTACCCGCAATAGATGCAAGGCTGGCTCCGGCGGGTTCGCTGCCCGTTAGCGTGGCCGCTTTGATGCGATCGTCGGCGACAATTTGCGCGACCTTATCGGCACCGATTAATAATGTCTGAAAGGCACCCTTGGGAAAACCAGCGCGTTCTAAAATATCCTGAATCGCCAGGGCAGATTGGGGCACGTTGGAAGCGTGCTTCAGCAAACCGACGTTGCCCGCCATCAGCGCCGGAGCCGCAAATCGAAACACCTGCCAAAACGGAAAATTCCACGGCATCACCGCCAGCACGATACCAATCGGCTGATAGGCAACGTAGCTACGGCTGGCGTCGGTTTCGATCGGCACAGGCGCAAGAAATTTCTCGGCATTATCGGCATAAAAGCGGCAGACCCAGGCCGATTTTTCCACCTCGGCGATGGATGGGCCGATGGGTTTGCCCATCTCCAGCGTCATCAGTTTGCCCAGCTCCGCCTTTTCATCTTCCAAAATTTGGGCGGCGGCGTGGAGCCACTGCGCCCGCTGAGGAAGGGGAATCTGACGGTAGTGTTCAAATGTGTGCTGGGCGGACTCAATCGCCAGGGCGATCGCTCCATCGGTGAGTGATTCAAAGCTCTGTAGCGTTTCGCCAGTCGCCGGGTTTACTGTAGCGATTCCCATGACTAAACCTCCTTCTATTGCAAGGAGCTGAACGCAGAAGCGTCTAAGCCTCCTCAACTCTAGCGTGCTGGGTTTGCAAAGCCCGATGGATTTACGTCGGGTTGTTGCGGTTTTCTGACAGGGCGATCGCCCGCTGCAATCTTCAAACCAGCCTCAAAAACAGCGCAAGCACGCCGCCCTGCCAGACTTCCTCCTTTCTAGTCTTCCAAGAAAAATCAGCCGTGGCAGCAGAACGTTGGAAATATTGACAAAGTGTGACGAATTTAACAGTTTTGCAGATTGCTGAGCCACCGCCGCATAGCGAATCAAGACTTATGTCAAAAATCCATAGAAAAAACACTTCTCATCTCATCTTTGTAATAGACTTGAATCTATCCATTTTTGAAAATCCTAAAATTTGCTGTTCTTTTCTTTCCCCCTCAGTCGATCGCATCCGCCGATATATTCCGCTCAAGTGATCCCCCCGATTCCCAGTTGTGGTTTCTTCCGTTTCTTGTAGGAGGCTCTTGTGATTCACGCGACGCTGCATCAGCTCAAGGTATTTGAAGCAACGGCTCGGCACGGCAGCTTTACGCGGGCGGCAGAAGAGCTATTTCTGACGCAGCCCACAGTGTCGATGCAGGTAAAGCAGTTGACCAAGGCGATCGGGCTGCCGCTGTTTGAACAAGTCGGCAAGCGGCTGTTTCTCACGGATGCAGGGCGGGAGCTATTTTCCACCTGTCAGGAGATTTTTGGCAAGCTAGAGCAGTTTGAAATGACGGTGGCTGACCTGAAAGGCATGAAGCAAGGGCGGCTGCGGCTGGCGGTGATCACCACGGCGAAATACTTTTTGCCCCGGCTGCTGGGCCCCTTTTGCCAGAAATATCCGGGCGTAGACATTTCCCTCGCTGTGACCAACCACGAGCGGGTAATCGAGCGCCTGGCCAACAATCAGGACGATCTATATGTGATGAGCCAGCTCCCCGAAAACCTGGACATTGCGGCGCACCCGTTTTTGGACAACCCGCTGGTGGTGATTGGCCCCAAAACCCATCCCCTCGCCCACGAAAAGAACATTCCCCTGAAGCGGCTGGCAGAGGAAACCTTCATCATGCGGGAGCCAGGATCGGGGACGCGGCGAGCCTTTCAGCGGCTGCTGGATGATCACGGGCTGTCGGTACGGGTGCGGCTGGAATTGGGCAGCAACGAAGCAATTAAGCAGGCGATCGCTGGAGGGCTGGGGCTGTCGGTGCTATCGTCACACACCATCGC
>RFIF01000040.1 GCA_003695655.1 Cyanobacteria bacterium J069 | reverse complement strand
GCAGTCCGTCACGGCGGGCATCGACGCGATGGGCGAAGTGACGATTCGTCTGCAAGCGGGCGATCGCATTTTCTCCGGTCACGGCGCAAACACCGACATCATCGTCGCCTCCGCCCAGGCCTACCTCAACGCGCTCAACCGCCTGTCTGCCTCGCTGAAGCAAGGCGAAGCGCTGCACCCGCAGCATAGCGACGTGCAGCCGGTGAGTTAGAGATTAGGGGTTAGGGGTCAGGGGTTAGGGGGCGGGAGTAATGGAGTGTTGGAGTGTTGGAGTGTTGGAGTGCTCTCTCTCCGTCACCCCATCTCTCTCTCCATCACCCCGTCACCTCATCACCCCATCACTCTTCTCTAAAGCTCCGTCGCCACTACTGGACTGCCCTGCGGCTCAGCGGGTGCGCCCTGCGATTCCACCGTAATGAAGACCGAGGCGGCTTTGTTGTCGGGCGTGGGCTGCTGGGGCGGGGTGAGTTTGGCGAAGACGGTGCCCTGGCTGTCGGGCACGAACTCACCGCACAGAATCAGAGTGCCGTCTTGCAGCCGCAGCCACATGCGATAGGTCTGGTCGGGGGGCAGTGCGGGCAGATTTTCCATCGACACCACCACTTCATCCCAGCGACCGGGGGTGAACAGCACCGTGCCCGCAGCGGTGGCATTCGAGTCTGTCAGACCGACCAGGCGGCTGTTGGGCTGTTGCAGAATTGTGGCGATCGCCTCCGAATTCAAGCCCTCTCCTTCAGCCACTTGCTGCCGCAGCCGCAGATTGTCTAGCCCCAACGCTAAGATTGCGAATCCGGCGGCGATCGCGGTCAGGGTTTGCCAGCGAGGAATGGAGGGCGATCGCCCCGCCCTGGACCAGCGTGCAGCCGAGCGTCGCTCCCGCAGCATGTCCAGCGGTAGGGGGGCATTGACGGCAGCAAGCGGGGCTGCCTCGCTCTCGGCGTTGGCGGCCAAAATGCGATCGCGCAGTTCTGCGGGCGGCTCTACTGGGGGTAGGGCGTGGGGCAACAGCCGAAACACCGCCGACAGCGCCTGCACTTCCTGCGTCAGCGCCGGATTTTGGCGCAATAGCTGCTGCAACTGCCGCTCCTCCTCTGGATCTAGCTCGCCGAGGACATAGCCTGCCGCTAGCTCTTTGGCTTCGTCTGATAGGGATTGCGTCATCTGCCCTCCTTAACCCAACTGGTCTTGCAATAGCTGCCGTAGCTTGAGAATGCCTTGCCGCGCATGGGTTTTGACCGTTCCCAAAGGCATGTTCAAGCGCTGAGCAATCTGCGACTGGCTCAGCCCTTCATAGTAATTGAGCGTGAGAATTTGCTGCTGCGCCTTGGTCAGTTGGGAAAAGGCCTGTTGCATCGCCTGCGCCTGTTCCTGCTGAGAGGCCTCTTCGAGCGGCGTTGGGGTTGAAAACAGCATCGGCGTCATGTTTTGAAAGCGCTCTGCGGCCCGCTGACGGCTGCCGCGAGAGTGGAGTTTGTTGATCGCGCGCGATCGCGACATCATGCTCAAGTAGCTACTGAGTGCGCCCCGTTTCGAGTCAAACTTGGGGTCTTGCCAAAAGCTTAAAAAGACTTCCTGCGTCACATCTTCCGCTTCCGCAGTGTTGTTCAAAATGCGGAGGGCGATCGCCTTGCAGATGAATGTGAACATCGAAGCATTTCCAGAGCTTTAGCAAATCCTCATAGCGTTCCTGATTCATGCACCACTCAATTACCGGCTGAATGTTTTGCCATTCTGCCTGCAATACATCGTTCTGCGTTTGCCAGTTCCAACTTTCTTGTCGGCCGTAGGTGTCTGCCAGTTCCAAACACCATCTCACCCACGCTTCTCTGGCGCTCTGCTCAAAGGCTGGATGTTGCTTTAGCTCAGCGATCGCATATTCCTGCGTCAGCGGCAGCATTGTATAACGATTGCCACTTTGCATCACTAAGGATAGCTCTTGCAACTGGGCAAACGCCTTTTCTGCAACTGCCGCTACAGCATGATTTTCAGGCAGTGCAGCATGAGATGTATCGTTTAGGGAATTTTGGTTCAATGCCCAGTCCGAGTCTAGCAGCGCCACTCGAATCAGCACGTCACGATGAACGGCCACAGGAAAGAAAGTCTGCACCATTAAAAGTTGGTGAGCGGGCTGCCCCCGCAGCAGGCTAACGGACGCCTCGAAGCAAAACCTCGCCACGTCGCTATCTGCCTTGAGCAGATTGTTCAAGACATAGGAAACGGAATGGCTGCTGACCATCTGGCCGATGGCATAGTGAATGGCAACCGGAATGCCGCCCGTCCGCTGATAAAGCTGCTGCGCTTCGACATCGTTCAAGTCTACTTGCTTCTCTAAGGCTTCTTGATGAATCAGCCGCAGCGCTTCTAACTCAGGCATTGCTGCCAGTCGAATGGGTACAAAACTTCCCTGCTGGCGGGTGGTGACGATCGCCTTGACGGTGGGTGGCAGTTCGCAATACAGGAAAGAGAGCACCGCCTGCGTCTCTTCTACCGTGTCTAAATTATCGATAATTAGGAGCGATCGCCGCTCCGCCAGCGCACTGCTGATCAGCGCCACCTGATCTTCCAAACTTTTCCCCACAATATCGACCTCTTCTAGCGTGCAGGCAATCTGCTGAAGAATGTCTTGCAATGTGCGCTGCGATCGCCCCACTCGCTCCACCAGCCCAAACGGGGCTAAAAATTGTCGCTTGGCCGAGGTAAATACGATCGCCTCAAACGTCGGCATATCCTGCGCCGCATCTTCCAGGTTGCTACTTGCCCGCAGGCATCGATAGGCCGCCTCCAGCACCAGGGTCGTCTTACCCACACCGCCAATGCCGTCCACGCTGATTAACTGCGCCCCATGCTGCGGCGAGAGCAGCGCCAGCAGTTGGGCAATTTCTGCATCCCGACCGACAAACGTGCTGCAAGTGGGTGCGGGCAAGTTGTGCCGAATTGGGGACTGCACCGGGTCTGCACGAGTTAGTGCTGGATGCTGTGGACTGTCAGGTTGCTGGTCAGGTTGCTTGTCAGGTTGCTTTTTCAAGGGCGCGTCCAGACTGGCCACAGGCTCAGCCTTAGCGCCGCTGAAGGTCAAGACAGTGCCCGACTCGCCGGACTGACGGGAATTTGGCTGCTCTGGTAACTGCTCTGGCGATCGCTCCAGTAAGGCTTGAATGACCAGCGGCAGGGTGCGAATGCCCACCTTTTGCCCCATCACATCCGACAGCAAGTGCCACAACTGCGGACAAAACACCCGCTGCACTGTGTCATCCGCATAGCCCACCACCTGAATATCTTTGAGGCGCTTGCCAGCGATCGCCTGTGCCAAAATTGCCTCCTGATGCAGCGTCAAATCTCGCCCGGTCTTGGCATAGACCCGCTCAGCGATCGCCCTAATCAGGTCTGGGATTTCTGAAGCATTCATGGCTAGACAAGCTGAATGTCTTGTTTAAAGTAGCGCGATCGCCACAGAAAATCAGTACCTCCCAAAACAGAAGATTTTAGCCCCTCAGAAAAGATTTTGCGGGTTTTCGCCCAATTGCATACCCGCCTCTGATCAGTGATGCCCCCAACGTGCAGAGAGCGATCGCCTTTCACCGCCTCAAAAACGACCAGGACTTACGCAGTTGAAACGAGTTTTATAGATTCTGGATGATTTTTCGCGGGCTGCGCCCGCGAAAAATCATCCAACTG
>RFIF01000399.1 GCA_003695655.1 Cyanobacteria bacterium J069 | reverse complement strand
CGATTCAGGCGGTGCGGGCGGGGGCGGCGGGCATTTCGGGCACCTTTGGCGGCATTGGCGAGCGGGCGGGCAATGTGGCGATCGAGCAGGTGCTAAACGGGCTGCGGCTGCGGTTTGGCTGGGAGGTGGCGGGCATTGACTATGAGGCGATCGCCCGCGTTAGCCAATCGCTCGACCAACTGGGCGCGCGGGCCTACCCGCCCTATTCCCAGGCGGCTCAGCGCCACGAAGCGGGGATTCATGTCCATTCTCTGATACGCGATCGCCTGTCCTACGCCATTTTTCCTCACGGACAGCCCGAAATCTGGTTTGGCAAACACAGCGGCGTCAGCAACATCCGCTATTTATTTGAACACTGCCTGCAAAAACAGCTCGATCGAGAAAAATACGAAAAGATTTGTCTGGATATTAAAAATCTTTCCATCCAGCAAAACCGCTCTTTTTCGACCGCGGAAATCCTCCAATGGTTGCAGAATCAATCCTACGATTCTGCTTGATATAACGCAGGCGCTAGCTGTTGGGGCTGGGGTCAATGTTTGCTGCCACATCTAAATCTTTCAACTT
Source organism: Cyanobacteria bacterium J069 (assembly GCA_003695655.1). Classification (GTDB taxonomy): domain Bacteria; phylum Cyanobacteriota; class Cyanobacteriia; order Elainellales; family Elainellaceae; genus Thermoleptolyngbya. Next base: position 6,106 of record RFIF01000399.1, on the reverse strand, counting down.
ATTTTAATCACGAGATCGTTGACCGCATCTGGCTGCTTGTCACCCTTCAGATGCCTGCATCCTGGCTAATCATTGTCTACTGCCTGATTTGCGTATGTCGCTAGAACCCATTGCAATTATCGGAATTGGCTGCCGCTATCCTGGCGCTGACCGTCCCGACGCTTTTTGGCAGCTTTTAAAAAATGGGGTAGATGCAGTCAGAGAAGTGCCCCCTTCCCGTTGGAATAGACATGAATTTGCCGCTTTCGCCACGACCGAATCCGCCAAAGCCAGTTTGCAATGGGGCGGTTTTTTGGAAGCGGTAGATCAGTTTGACCCGCTGTTTTTTGGCATTGCGCCCCGCGAAGTCAGCACGATGGACCCTCAACAGCGGCTGCTGCTGGAGGTGGCCTGGGAGGCGATCGAAGACGCAGGCATGATGCCAGAACGGCTGCGCGGCACCGAAACTGGAGTGTTTATCGGCATTGGCACACACGACTATTCCGTCATGCTGTGGCAAGACCCGATTAATGATCCTTACATTGCTACGGGCACCGGAAATTGCATCGCTGCAAATCGGATTTCCTATGTATTTGATCTGAAGGGGCCCAGCCTCTCGGTGGATACGGCCTGCTCGTCGTCGCTCATTTCTATCCATCTGGCCTGCCAGAGCCTGTGGACGGGCGAGTCGGCGCTGGCGCTGGCGGGTGGCGTCAACCTGCTGCTGCTGCCGACGGTGACGCTGGGATTTGCGCGGGGCGGGTTTATGTCGTCGAGCGGTCGCTGCCGCAGCTTTGATGCCAGTGCGGATGGCTATGTCCGCAGCGAAGGGGCGGGTATGGTGCTGCTAAAACCGCTGTCGCAGGCGCAGGCAGATGGCGACCCGATTTACGCCATCATTCGCGGCACGGCGGCCAATCAGGATGGTTTTAGCAACGGGCTGGCCGCACCCAATGTCGATGCCCAGGAGCGCGTGTTGCGGGCGGCCTATCGTCAGGCAGGCATTTCTCCTGGACAGGTGCACTATATTGAGGCCCACGGCACGGGCACGAAGCTGGGCGATCCGGTGGAAATCGCGGCGCTGGGACGGGTACTGACGGAAGATCGTCCGGCGGGGAGTGTGTGCGCTGTTGGGTCGGTCAAGTCCAACATTGGACATGCGGAAACAGCAGCGGGAATTGCGGGTGTGATCAAGGTCGCGCTCAGCCTGAAGCACGGGCAAATTCCCCCTAATTTGCATTTCCAAACGCCAAATCCGCAGATTGAGTTTGACCGGCTGCCGCTGCGAGTGCAGACGCAACTGACCCCGTGGCCGGCCCGTCCGGCGATCGCTGGCGTGAATTCTTTTGGGTTTGGTGGGACGAACGCTCACATCGTTCTTGAAGAAGCACCTGCGGCAACAAATCCACCTGCTGCCGGGAATGCAGCCGGGAATGCGGCCGGGAGTTTAGCCAAGCATGTAAACAAGAACTCAACTAAGAACCTAGACAAGCGCTCAAACAAGAACAGAAAGGTAGATGCTAGTGCGAATGCTGGTATGAATGCTGGTATGAATGCTGGTATGAATTCTAGCATGAATGCTGGTGTGAATCCAGAAGAGGGCGATCGCCCTCTGCATTTACTCACGCTGTCTGCCAAAAGCGAGGCGGCATTGCGACAGTTGGCACAGCGCTATGATGACTATCTGGCTGCCCGTCCGGCGATCGCCCTGGCAGATTTGTGCTTTACGGCAAACACCAGGCGATCGCGGTTTTCCCATCGTTTAGCGATGGTGGCAGAATCAGCAGCTCAGATGCGGCAGCAGCTCCGCGCTTTTGCCCAACAGCAGGAAGTTGCAAATCTGGTTTATGGCGCTGCACCCCAATCGCCTCCGTCGGTCGCGTTTTTGTTCACTGGGCAGGGTTCGCAAGCCGTGAATATGGGGCGGCAGCTTTATCAAACCCAGCCGCTGTTTCGGCAAATCGTTGAGGCCGCCGCACGCCTGCTGGAGCCGCAGCTAGAGCGATCGCTGCTGTCGGTGCTCTATCCCGTGCCGGATCAGGCTTTAGAGGCGGCGGACTGGATCGATCAGACGGCTTATACTCAGCCCGCGCTGTTTGTGCTGGAATATGCCCTGGCGAAGCTGTGGATGGCTTGGGGTGTGCAGCCTGCGGTGGTGATGGGGCACAGCATTGGCGAGTATATAGCGGCCTGCGTGGCGGGGGTGTTTAGCCTGGAGGACGGGCTGCGGCTGGTGGCGGCACGGGGACGGCTGATGCAGGCGCTGCCGCAGGACGGGGGCATGGTAGCGGTGATGGCGGCTCCCGAAGTGGTGGCGGCATGGGTGGAGCCGGAGCGGTTGGTGGCGATCGCCGCTATGAATGGGCCGCAATCTACCGTGATTTCGGGCGATCGAGAGGCGCTGGCAAAATTGGTTAGCCAGCTTACTGCCAAGGGCATCAAAACGACGCCGCTCAATGTCTCCCATGCGTTTCATTCGCCGCTAATGTCGCCGATGCTGGCGGAGTTTGCCCAGATCGCTGCTTGCGTTACCTATCACGCGCCGCAACTGCCGCTGATTTCTAATGTGACGGGCGATTTAATCGCTGAGGAAATCGCCACGCCAGACTATTGGGTTGAGCATATTTGTCAGCCTGTACGGTTTATGCAGGGTATGAAAGCTTTGCAGCAGCAGGGTTGTGGCGCATTGTTAGAAATTGGCGCAAAGCCGATTTTGCTGGGCATGGGGCGGCTGTGTGTGCAGGATGCCAACCCTGCCTTGGCGGCTGAACCCCTCTGGCTGCCTAGTCTGCGCCCCGGACAAGACGACTGGCAAACTTTGCTGACCAGCCTGGCAGCGCTGCACAGTCGCGGCGTGCCGATTGACTGGACTGCCTTCGATCGCCCTTACCCTCGCCAAGTTCTCCATTTGCCGACCTACCCATTTCAGCGACAGCGCTATTGGTGGTCCCCAGACAGTCCGTCGCCCGCCGCCCCTTTGCCGCTGGCTGCCAGCAGCAACCTGTCTCCGCCAGACGAATTGCCCCCGTGCCGCGCTTCTAGCCATCCCCTGCTGGGCGAGCGGCTGCGGCTGGGAGGCACTCACGAAATCCGATTTCAGTCGCAGATTAGCGCTGCCTCGCCTGCCTATCTGGGCGATCATCAGATTGCTTCGCAGGTTGTGTTTCCAGCGGCGGCCTATGTGGAAATGGCGATCGCGTCAGCGTTGCGGAGCAATATCGCCGCCGGGTCTGCGGCCGGGCTGTCCCAGGTGGGCATGACCCAATTTCAGATTGAGCAAGCCCTGCGGCTGTCGGCGACACCCACCACGCTGCAACTGGTGCTGGTGCCGGAGGCTGGGGGCTATCGGTTTCAGCTATTCAGCTTGCAAGCTGAGCCGGATGACGCCTGGACGCGCCACGCCACGGGTATGCTTACAGCGGGTCAACTGGCGAATTCTCGCGTGGATTTGGCGAATATCCAGGCCCAATTTGCCCAGCCCGCGATCGCCGGGGCGGACTACTATCCCCAGTTGCGCCAGCAAAACCTGAACTATGGCGCAGGTTTCCAGGTGATTCAGCAGCTCTGGGCTACCAATGGCGCAGCGCTGAGTCGTTTGCAGTTGCCCGATACGTTGACGACAGCGGCGGACTGCAAAGCATATCACCTCCACCCTGCGATATTGGACGGCTGCTTTCAAACGGTGGCTGCTGCTTGCGGACTGGGAAACGCGGCTGGAACCTATCTGCCAACGGGGATTGAGTCGCTGCGGCTAGGTGCCTGTGCCCAATCTACTGTTTGGAGCCGAGTGCAGCAAGTCCGGGCGGTGGCGACAGAAAAAGGAGCGCGATCGCCCCTAATTGCCGACTTGCAGATCCTTAATCCGAATGGCGAACTCGTTGCTGAGATCACAGGACTATCCCTGCATCCCGTCAGTGAGGCATCACTGATGCGGCTGGTGGGCAGTCCAGAAGTAACACGCCTTGAAGAACGCCTTGAAGAACGCCTTGAAGAACGCCTTGAAGAACCGCTTCGGGAACAGCCCCAGGAGCGCAATCGAGAACTGATGCAGGAATGGATTTATGAACTTCTTTGGCAAGCTGACGCAGGCGATCGCCAACCTAGCCCGATATCTCCACAAACTCGCCACTGCCTGATTTTGAGCGATCGCCAGGGTATTGGTACAACCCTCGCAGACCAGTTGAATCAGCAGGGTGATCGCACAGCGCTAATTTTTGCAGATTTTGCTGATTTGAATGCAGCCACCCTGTCGGCGGACAGGGTCAATCCGCTGGAGGCAGCCGCGATTCGGCAGCATGTGGCAGAAATAGCGGCGATCGCTCCATTGACCGATGTGGTGTATCTCTGGGGACTGGATGCGGATACAACAGACGATTCACCAGAGACACTGACGCAACTTTGTACTCGGCTCTGTGGCGGTGTGCTGCATCTGGTGCAGGCGCTTAATGCAGCGCAGCAATCGACCCTGCCGCGCTTGTGGATTGCTACGGCGGGAACCCAGGCGATCGCCCCTACCGACCCACCGCCTAACGTGCCCCAGTCTGCCCTGTGGGGACTGGCCCGTACGGTGCGTCAGGAGCAGCCGGATTTTCATTGCACCTGCATCGATCTGGGAACGGCAAATTCCGACGCAGCGGGAGTTCTGCTGTCTGAGTTGCGCCATCCTGGTTTAGAAGATCAGATTGCCTATCGTCAGGGAAATCGCTATGTGGCTCGGTTGACCGCACAGCCGCCAAAACCCTTGCTGAGCATTCCCGACAGCCCCTCGTTCCGCCTGGGCCTGGCGCAGTACGGCGTGTTGGACAACCTGACGCTGATGCCTCGTCAGCGGCGATCGCCCCAGCCGGGTGAAATCGAAATTCAGGTGCGGGCAGCAGGGGTGAACTTTCGCGACGTGCTGAATGCGCTGGGAATGCTCCAGCCCTATCTAGAGCAGATGGGATTCGCGACAGCGGCGGATGTGCCGTTTGGCGGCGAGTGTGCGGGTACGGTGGTGGCGGTAGGCGACGGGGTAACGGATTTCCAAGTGGGCGACGCGGTGATGGCGGCGCAGGCGATCGGCAGTTTGGGGCAGCATGTCACGGTGAATGCCAAATGGGTTGCGCCAAAGCCCCAGTCTCTCAGTTTTGTTGAGGCGGCGACGGTGCCGACCGCATTTCTCACGGCGGTTCACGGGCTATGTCAGTTGGCGAAGCTGCGGCGGGGCGATCGCGTGCTGATTCACGCTGCGGCAGGGGGCGTGGGGCTGGCGGCGGTGCAGTTGGCGTTGCATCTGGGCGCAGAGGTCTATGCAACGGCCAGCGCGGCAAAGCAGGATTTTCTGCGATCGCTCGGCGTGCAGCATGTGTTCGACTCGCGCACGCTGGACTTTGCCGACCAAATTGCGGAAGCAACCGATGGTCAAGGCATAGATGTCGTGCTGAACAGCCTGAATGGCGACTACATTCCCCGCAGCCTGGCGCTGCTGTCGCCGCAGGGCCGGTTTGTAGAAATCGGCAAAATCGGCATCTGGACAGCGGCGCAGGTTCACGCGCTGCGTCCCGATGTAGACTATTTTGCGTTTGACCTGCTGGAGGTTTCTCGAGACGATCCAGACTACATAGCCGCGCTGCTCAGCAACCTCACAACACAGTTTCAGCGGGGAGAGCTGCAACCGCTGAAGCACACAGTCTTCGATATTGCGGATGCGGATGCGGCGTTTCGCTATATGGCGCAGGCAAAACACATCGGCAAGGTGGTGCTAACGCTGCCGTCTGTTCTGCCGCAGCAGTCCGCGATTCGTCCCGATGCGACCTATCTGATTACGGGAGGTCTGGGGGCGCTGGGACGACTGACGGCGCAGTGGCTGGCGGAACAGGGCGCGACCAGTCTGCTGCTGCTGGGGCGCACGCCCCCGTCTGTCGATGCCCAGCGGTGGATGGATGGCTTAGAAAAAACGGGTGTGACGGTCACGGTGGCGCAGGTGGATATTACGCAGCCGGGGGCGATCGCCGATGTGCTGTCCCAATGTCCGCTGCCGTTGCGTGGTGTGGTTCACGCGGCGGGGGTGCTAGACGACGGCGTGTTGCAAAACCTCACCTGGCAGCGCTTTGAGTCGGTGATTGCGCCCAAGGTTGAGGGAGCCTGG
>RFIF01000398.1 GCA_003695655.1 Cyanobacteria bacterium J069 | reverse complement strand
GTGCTGGCAGTGGCCGACGGCTTTTCCGAAAGCACCATGAACGACCTCACCGACGCGGCCTGGGTGCAGATTCGCCAGATGACCGAGGCACAAGGCAAACTGCGGGCGATCCACTGCCTGGAAAACGACGGCTATCGAGAGACGAGCCTCGCCATCACCGGGCGGGGTGACCTGGAGCGAGCGCTGGATCTGTATCAGCCGCATTTGGTGATTCATGCCACCGTCGCCAACGATGCCGAAATTGCCCTGATGAGCCAGCACCGCACCAACATTGCCCTCAATCCCCGCGCCAATGCGAACTTAGGCCTGCCGCTGCCGCCCATCGCCAAATTATTAGAAAGCAATGCCAATCTGCTCCTGGGCACCGACAACGGCCTGCTCAACAGCCCCAACCTGTTTGCCGAACTCGACTTCACCTATACTTCACCTATAAAGTCGCCAAGAGTCAATACGGCGACGCGATTCGCCCCGATCCCAGGGAAATTCTAAAAATGGTGACGACCAACGTGCGATCGCTCCTCGGCGGCGACACCTACGGCTACTTAGAGCAGGGACTCCCCGCTGATTTCATCGTGCTGGACTTTACCCAGCCCCACCTGCGTGCTAGTCGCCATATCCCCGCCAGCGTCGTCACCCGCGTCACCCCGGCCGACGTGCTGGCCACCGTTCGTCAGGGTAAAGTGTTGTTTGAAGAACGAAGAGGGAAGAACGAAGAGAGAAGAATGAAGAGGGACGAGGGGTTGGGTTAGAGGGGTTGGATTTTGGAGAAATTTGCATGATGGGAGATGGGTATGGCGGAGTTTCCAGCGAAAGCTACGCTCTATGGCCAAGACTTTTGCCTTTGGGTAGATGCAACGGTCGCCAAACTGCGGGCAGGCGAGTTTGGCAAGGTGGACTGGGAGCATCTAATTGAGGAGGTTGAGGCGTTAGCAAAGCGCGATCGCCGAGAGTTAGAAAGCCGCCTGCGACTGCTGATGAGTTATTTGCTAAGGCGGGGCTACATCGAGTCTCCAGAAGATTATTAGATTATTGGGGTTGGGAAAACACGATCAAAGAACAGCGCAGCGAAATCCAACTGCTTCTCTTCTCAAAGATTCGCCCAGCCTCAAGGGTTATCTCGCTGAGCTTTTTGAAGCATCATGGCGCTACGCCGCCGAACAAGTAAAAGACGACTATCCTAGCGCTGTGCTTCCCAATCGATGCCCATTTTCCAAAGAAATTGAATCCCTCCTGACGCAAAAATTCTGGCTGGCTAATCCGCTTGGTCAAAACGTGGAAAAATAAAAACCAAACTCTGTATCTCCCCCTTGCTTTTCCAAAATGCTTGCTCCTGACCTGTTGCATGTTTTTGTCTACGGCACGCTAAAACCCGGCGAATATTTCTATCCGCGCTACTGCGAGGGCAAAGTGGTGGCAAGCGTGGAGGCGATCGCCCTGGGCACGCTCTACGACCTGCCGATGGGCTATCCGGCACTCACGCCGGGGGAAGACCCCGTTTATGGCTTTGTGCTGTCGTTTGCGGATTTTGGCGTGCTGGCGGCGCTGGATGAACTGGAAGGCTATGACCCCGACGGGTCGCCACTGCTGAACGAATACGAGCGATCGCTGGCAACGGTGTATGACCTGAATCGAGAAGCGCTGGGCCAGGCCTGGCTCTATTGGATGGCGACAAAACAAGCAGAACAGCTCGGCGGCACACGCCTAGCCCACGGTCGCTGGGCGGGGCGGAATCTGCCGCAGGAAGTTTCGCAATAGCGATTTGCCCTGATCCGTCAAAATGCTTTCGGGGTGAAACTGCACGCCCTGGAGGTGCGGAAACTCGCGATGGCGCACGCCCATAATCGTGCCGTCCTCCACCCAGGCGGTAATTTCCAGCACGTCGGGACAAGTCTCCCGATCGACCACCAGGCTGTGATAGCGCGTCGCCGTCATTGGGCTGGGAAGGCCCTCAAACACGCCCACGCCCGAATGCTCAATGGCCGACGTTTTGCCGTGCATTAGCTCTGTTGCCGAAGTCACGTTTCCGCCAAACACTTGCCCGATGCCCTGATGCCCCAGGCACACGCCCAGCAGGGGAACTTCTGGCCCTAGTTTTGCTATCACCTGTGGCGAAACACCCGCATCCTCCGGCCGACCCGGCCCTGGCGAAATCACGATACCGTCTGGCTGCAACCGCCGAATGTCCTCAACGGTAATCTCATCGTTGCGATAGACCCGGATATCGGCAGCAACTGGCAGTTCTTCGCCCAGCTCACCCAGATATTGCACCAGATTGTAGGTAAAGCTGTCGTAGTTGTCGATGACCAGGATCATGAGGGGTTAGGAGTTAGGGGGTGGGGGTGTTGGACAATTCGCTCCGTCGCTCTGTTGCTCCGTTACCCTTCAAACCAGGCCTAGGACGGCTAGCAGCGGCGGGAAGAGCAGAGAGCCTGCGACCAGCAGCGCGGCGATCGCCGAAATCAGCACCGCTCCGGCAGCGCAGTCCTTGGCGGTTTTGGCGAGTTCGTGATAGGTCTGCTTGACGGTCAGGTCAACGACGGATTCAAGCGCAGTGTTGAGCAGTTCCATCGTCAGCACCAGACCACTGGTGAGGCCGATGACGGCAATTTCTACGCTGGTGAGCTGGAGCCAGAGGCTAAGTCCGATCGCCACCGTGCCAACCAGCAGATGAATCCGAAAGTTTCGCTGGGTAAAGAAGGCGTAGGTCAGCCCGGCCCAGGCATAGCGGAAGCTGACAAACAGGCTAGAGGCCACTTTCCAGGAAAGGTCGCGGTTGGGCTTGCTGGGAAAGGGGATCGGGGGCGGTGGGGCGGTCTGCAAATTTTCGGTGGGGAATGGCTGAGGCATAGGAACCGTCGCAATTTAGATGCGTATAGAAGATAAGTTAAGCAGTGACCAGTCGTCGATCGCCTTAAATTAAGACAACCTATTGCTCAAAACTTAGAATTTCGGAGCGCCACGGCGGCTGAACTATCCGTTAACTGTTTGCTGAGGGATGGGCGATCGCTCTGGGAGTGCTCCTGAGGTTGCTCCTGGGGTTGCTCCTGGGGTTGCTCCTGGGGTTGCTCCTGGGGTTGCTCCTGGGGTTGCTCCTGGGGTTGCTGCTTGGGGTGAGGCTTACAAACGATGTTCAAGCGCGACCCTTACTTGTCCCGATTGCCAGAATACAAACAGTTTCACTCCTGATTCCGTGATCAATGATCAGAATGCCCAGTTCCAACTGGCAATGGACACGGCTATGACTCCCTGGTTAATCATACTGAACCTTTAGCCCAACAGTTTGTAGCAGATTAACTTGTTGCTGCAACATTTTCTGGAGCTGGTCTTCATCGGGATGATCCCAGCCCAGCAGGTGCAACAGCCCGTGGGTCGCCAGCCAGGCCAGTTCTGCGGAGAGGGAGTGCTGGCGCTGCTGGGCTTGCATAGACGCCGTTTCCAGCGAAATCACCAGGTCTCCCAGGGGGAAAGGCATCGCTGCCAATAGGCTCTCAGGCAGGTGGATATCCGCTGCGGCAGCAGAAAAGGAGAGGACATCGGTCGCTCGGTCAATGTGGCGATACTGAGCATTAAGCTGTTGAACTTCGGCATCGGTGGTGAGGCGCAGGCTTAGCTCGTAGGCTCCGATCGGAGAAAGGCTGGGCGCTAAGTCTGTCAGCCAGGCTTGAAACCAGTGGCTCCAGGTGTCTTCGGAAATTGGAGAGGCGATCGCCCCCGCTATTTCCTGGACATCCACCTCAACTGTAATCGGCGACGCTTCCATCTCCCTGGTCGATCTTTCAGATAGAGCGATCGCTACTCCGGAGGATTCGGCCCGCGTTGCACCAGCAGAAGATGGATCTGGATCTCCCAAAGGATTTTGAGTCATAGACATTGCCTTGATATCGCCTCACCGCGTCAGGTAGGCCAGCCCCACCAGCAGCCCCAGCAAACCCACAGTCGTCAGGGCGAAATGCTTGAGCGACGTGCCCCGCTTCCGCACCATGTTGCGCATGGCCAGCTTGACGTAGCTAGGTGGGGGTTCTGTTGCGGTTGCACCAGGCGGCGCAGGCTGCGAGTCGCCCGTGGGATCAAGCACACTGGGAGCCAGCGTTTCCTCCAAAGAGGCAGACTGCGGAACTTCACTCATAATAGATACCTTGCTCAACGCAGAGAAACCATCCAGGGAAATCACCCTAGATTATCTCCTAATGTAACGAATCGTTGATGAAACCCCGCAAAGTTTCAACCCCCAGACGGGTGATACAAGGGGCTGGTGGCGACTCTCAAAGTCGGAAGAGACAGTAGATTTAGGCAGCGCGACTTGACCCAATCTAATCGCGCACAGGATCTTCGACGCTGAGCGACTGGGGGCGTTTGCTGGGCGCGGGCGATTCATCGATCGCCAGAACCCGGCACTGATCGGGCGAGAAGCTGAGCTGAACCAGTTGTCCAGCGGCAAACGCTTCTGTCTGGACTGTGGGCACGTCCACATTCAGATAGAACTCGCCAACAAGCACCGACAGCCGCACCGACGCGCCCAGAAACGTTCGGCCTGTCACCAAGCCGCTGAGTAGATTGGTATGGGGCGGGGCAGCCTGCTCTGGCGGCTGCACTGTAATGCTTTCAGGACGCACCAACACCACCACGCGGCTGCCCGCTGGCAACTCCATGGGCTGGGTTTGCAGAAACTCGTCGGGCAGGCTGGTGTTGGGATGGGTGTCGATGCGGACTTTGCCGTCTACCCAAAAGCCCGGAATCTGGTTCATCGCGCCGATAAAGGAGGCTGTAAATGCGGTGCTGGGCGTTAGATAAATTTCTTCTGGCGTGCCCAACTGCTCGATTTGCCCCTGCGACATGACCACAACGCGATCGCTCACACACAGCGCCTCTTCCTGGTCATGCGTCACAAATAGCGTGGTGATCCCCAACTGCTGCTGAATCCGGCGAATCTCGTTGCGGAGCTGCACCCGCACCTTGGCATCCAGCGCCGACAGCGGCTCATCCAGCAACAGCACCTGTGGCGAAATCGCCAGCGCCCGTGCCAGCGCCACCCGCTGCTGCTGCCCGCCCGAAAGCTGATGCGGAAAGCGATCGCCCATGCTGCCCAGCCCCACCAGCTCTAGCATTTCCTCCACGCGCCGCTGTTGTTCTCCCTGGTTCAGCTTGCGCAGCCCCAGCCCAAAGGCAATATTCTGCGCCGCCGTCATGTGGGGAAACAGGCTGTAGGACTGAAACACCATGCCCATATCCCGCTGATTCGCCGGAATTCGGGTAATATCGCGGCCGTCTAACAGAATCGTCCCGCCTGTCGGCTTCTCAAAGCCCGCAATCATCCGCAAAATCGTCGTCTTGCCACAACCCGACGGCCCCAGCAGCGACACAAACTCCCCCGTCTGCACCTGCAAATTGACCCCGCGCACCGCCAGAGTGTCGCCGCCGTAGGATTTGGAGAGTTGGTTGAGGGAGAGGTGCATGGGAAGGGTGGGGTGATGGGGTAATGGGGTGATGGGGTGATG